>JBCCDL010000044.1:0-15623 GCA_039030815.1 Cyanobacteria bacterium P01_A01_bin.83
AACATCATCGGCTACAGGAGCCGAATCTTCTACTACCTCTGGTTCAACATCATCGGCTACAGGAGTTTGCCCTTCAGCTACCTCTGGTTCAACATCATCCACAGGAGCGGAATCTTCTACTACTTCTGGTTCAACATCATCAGCCACGGGAGTGGAATCTTCTACTACTTCTGGTTCAACATCATCGGCTACAGGAGCCGAATCTTCTACTACCTCTGGTTCAACATCATCGGCTACAGGAGCCGAATCTTCTACTACCTCTGGTTCGACATCATCTACAGGAGTTTGGCTACCTCCCTCATTACCATTGTCTACAGGTGGTTCAGACACTATTGCATCTGGACTAGGAAGAGTGATGTCGGACATATTTCCTGATTGAGAAAATACTGATTCACTGGCTACGACTATCCAAGTAACGGCAAGAAATACTTTGATCGATAATTGGGACGATTTCATATTGACAATCCTAATTAATAAAGTTTATTAAAACGAAAAAGTGTATCCAAGACCAATAACAAATCTGGTTCCATCACCCGCAGACCCGGTAATATCAGTAACAGCAGGAACAACTACAATTGGCATTTTTCTAAATGGAACTAAAGGAATACCAATTGTTAAGTCTTGACCTGTCCACTCAGCCACAAACCCAACTGGCTGAATTAGTTTAACTGCGATACTACCAAAAACACCTATAGTTTCATTTCCTTCATTGATATCGGACTCCAAACGAAATTGCCCACCTCCAACACCTAGAGTAGTATAGATCTCACTAAATGCCTTAGTTCTATCCTGACGTAATTTTATTCTTTTGGTAGCTACTCCAAATACTGAAGATCCTCCATCGGTATCACCCCATGTGGCTAGACCTTGCACCCCTACAGCGATCGCAAAATCTTCTGGTAATCGACGGTGTAATTTGAGGTTAATGGCTCCATCTCTGAAGGGATCGCTTACATCCACTAAGCTAATCCCAACTTGAGCCCCAACGTTTTTGCGAGGATTTCCTAAACCAAAGCCAATACCAATGACTCCATCTGATTCATCCGTAAAACGGGCGCGCTCTTGGAACCCGACGCCAATACCAGCATTTCCCCAGGCAGCTCCATATGCTGAGGGGTTAATAATGGTAACACTAGGGGATGCGCGATATGGTTCTTTGGGGAAGGGGAGAGTTAGGGGAATTCTTTTTGGTTCAAATCTTTCTCCTTCTATAGGTTGACGACGCAAAGCAGGAGATCCATCTTCTAAAGATTCAGCAGCTATATTCTGCGTAATTTTGGAGTCAGAAACAGTCGTAGAATCTAATGATGATTTATCTTGATCTGATATAGTTTTCTTATGATGGTTGTTTAACAACTGAGATTGTTTGCTTTGAACCGCTTCAGCATTGGAATTAGCTGCACTCAACAGCAAAATCATCTGACTAAAAAGGCATTGCAAACTAAGTAGGTGGGACTTGCTAATTAGTGGCATTTAAGCGCTGTATTTTAAAGTTTTTTTCGTAATTTGCATTTTAAGAAATTAATACTAAATATTTAATATTTGCATTAATCTTTTGTTAAGTCTTAAACTTAAATTGTGCTAAAAGTAGCTGCTTCTATTCTAATAAGTTAAAACATTAATTCAATGAATTATCATGTTGTTTTTTTACATCTGCATCAAATTAAAATGCAAATCACTTAGTATCTTAGATGTAAATATGGTGATAATTATTTAAAAACTTGATTGTGTAAAATTTATAGTAATCTAAACTGATGTTTCTGTAAACTGTTAGTTCGCTTACTCAATTTTATCCGTTAAACGATTTTTTATCAAAAGGAATATTTTGAACTGAAGCAGCTCAAAACTATCAAGAATAATTTTCTACCAAGGCCACCACATAGGCTGATATGGTTTATCTTCAAAGCTATATACGCCCCTAACTTGTAATGCCTTGCACTCAATTGGGTTTTTATTTTCTAAAACGCATCCAGCGTTATATTTGGGATTAACGCTAAATAGTTTTTGACTATCTTCAGTAATACAGTTTTGTTCTTCTTCTCTCACCAAACAGACTAAATTCTGCTCTTTGCTCGTTTCTGCCTTGAGATATCTTGCTTGATCCTGTTCATAGAAGTTTTGTAACTTGGCAGCAGTTTGTTTACAGATTTCTGTTCCTGACTGTTCTGGAAGCAAATATTCTGCATGCCAAGTCATAAGGGGGGTTAGCTCTACTTCTCCAGGAGTATAAGCAAACATGGTTGGTGTTCCCTCTTTAACTCCACATACAAATGCTGATTCTAAATCCTTAGCATCATTGTCTTCTTGTGCATTGTCTTCTTGTGCATCGAGAGGTACTGTATTTAAAGCGATCGCGCAACCGACTAAAACGGTATATAAGTATTTTTTATTCATTTTTGCTGTTTGGTAATGAGATATTAAAGCTATGAATTGGAAGCTGTGATTATATTTGACTATCTAACGCACATTATTTCGTTGAATACCATGTCGCAAGGGTAAGTTTTTGATAAATGAGTAGTTATTTGGTATTTAATAAGGCAGATTTTTAAGAGCAATATCTATCTAAAATTTATCATCATATAGCTCAATCTAGTATTACCATTGTTTTTTTTTACAAAATCTATGCCGAATCAAGCAATTATCTTAAAAACCTGATGACGTAAATACACGTAGAATTGTTGCCGATGAGGTTATTTTTTTAACTCCAAGCTATAGATGAAGATTCTTTATTTAATGTCATAGCCAAATAAATTAGCGTTTACTTCTTGCAAGTCAATATCTCCTAAGCCATATTCTGACCAGCGTCTAGTAACCATTGCCGCAGTATCATCATCGGATTCGAGGGGTTCTCCCCATTCATGGTCGGTTTCGGGAGCAATTTTAGTTGTGGCATCGATTCCCATTCTGCCACCTAAACCAATTTTTTCACTGGCAAAGTCTAAGGTGTCAAAAGGAGTATCAGGCAAAATAAAGACATCTCTTGTCGGATCTACTTTGGAGCTAATTGCCCAGACTACTTGACGGGGATCGCGGATATTTATGTCTTTATCAACCACAATCACAAATTTGGTATAGGTAAATTGAGGTAAAGCACTCCAAAAAGCTAGAGCAGCTCTTCTTGCTTGTCCTGGATAGGCTTTATCAATGGAAATAATTGCCGCTTTATAGCTCAATGCCTCCATCGGCAAGAAAAAATCAACGATTTCTGAAACCTGCTGCCGTAAAATCGGCGTATAAATACGGTTAAGAGCGATCGCCATCATCGCTTCTTCTTTGGGCGGACGACCGCTAAAGGTAGTTAAATATATTGGATTTTTACGATGAGTAATACATTGAAAACGAACCAAAGGTGAGTCTTCTACTCCGCCATAATAGCCCATGTGATCCCCAAAAGGACCATCAGGCAACACTTCTCCTGGGGTAATAGTTCCTTCCAAAACAAATTCAGAATCGGCAGGAACTTCTAAATCAACGGTTTTGCATTTTGCTAGCTTGACTCCACTGCCACCGTACAAGCCCGCAAACAACCACTCAGAGAGATCGACGGGAATCGGCGTAGCTGCCGCCATAATAATCATGGGATCGACTCCTAAGGCGATCGCAATTTCCAATTTCTTACCTGCTTCTGCTGCCTTCCGCAGATGTCTAGCACCACCCCGCACCGAGAGCCAATGAACCGTCATGGTATTTTTTGACTGTAGCTGGAGTCGATAGACCCCAACATTAGGTGTGCCAGTCTCAACATCCTTGGTAATTACTAAACCTAGGGTAATAATTTTCCCTGCATCCCCAGAATAGGGACGAATCATCGGTATTTGCTTAAGGTCTAAATCCTCTCCTTCAATGATGACTTGCTGACAAGGAGGAAAAAAATCTTTGCCTGGTTTTGCTTTCAAAACATCAAACAGCACCTTGCCAAAATCAATCGCTTGTTTAATTTTTTTAGGTGGCTTGGGCTGCTGCAACATTGCCAACTTTGACCCCAGAGTTTCCAATTCCTCTGGAGCCTCCATGTTCATCGACCAACAGATCCTTTCCACTGTTCCCATTAAGTTTACAGCTACTGGAAACGGCGAACCCTTGACATTCTCAAACAGCAATCCAGGTCCCCCTGCCTGCAACATGCGATTGGAAATTTCTGCAATTTCTAATTCAGGATCGACTAAAGCTGCTATTCGTTTTAGCTGACCTTTCGCCTCTAGAATTTCAATAAACCCACGTAGATCTCTTGCCATATTAAGAAATATAAAGTTACAAGTATTTATCTTTAGTCTAAAAGAGTTGGGTCATGATTTACAATCTATTTTCCAGGGCTAGAAAGACTTGGGGGCAATATCTTGGCTAATAGCATCAATGATCTTGTGTAAGGCTTCAATAAATTTTTTTTCTGATTTTGAATTTAAAGCATTGAGTAAATAAGTCCTTCCTCCTTTATGTTGGCAAAGAAACTGAGCTACTTGATTTGTGTTGGTTCTAACATTCATGAAACTTAAGTTAGTTTATAAAATTGCTATTCAAAAAGAAAAGAGCTTGGGATTCCTCAAGAATTATCCGCTGCTACTGATCTATTATTCATCTGTATATTGGCTGATATTAAAGTGAAATTCAGCCTTATTGCTTATAATAACTGCTTATAGGAGGTTTAATTATCTCAATTTAAGCTTGGGAACTACTTTCGCCCCTTAACACCGCTGCACCTACTAAATGGGCTAGTCTAAGAGCTTCTGGAACTTTACCACGATCTGTTAACTGCTCTAAAGCTTGAGCAATAATTTCTGGTTGTTCTCCTTGTACCTGGAAAAAAAAAGGTGGGTAAGCGTAAATTTCTCCCGCTTGATGCAATCTTGCTAATCTTTGTTCAAAATTGGGCAAGCGAGACATTGCTGCCATCATTTTCTGTATATTAGGTAGCTTTCTCATCATTGCCACACAAGGAAGTTGCAGTCTTTGAGCCAACAGAGATAAATTAACCAAGTTAAATCCACCAAAACCAATGCCATCTAACAAAACTAGATTTAGCTGTGGCAAAAACTTTTTACCAATAAGTAACTGACAAATAATTTCAGTTGCATCGTGACCATCAACATCCACAGCGCCCCATACCATACCTTCAAAACGAGTGTTGGCACAAACAATCCCAGCTATATTTACCTTTTGTGATTGACCTCGCTCAAATGGAGCATCATCAAATCCAATCGCCCTAATCTGCTTTTGCTGACGAATTAGAGTTTTTAACTCCATAATCTACCAAATTTAATTAAATGAACAACAAATAGTTTATTTACGTTCTTATTATCCAGTTGTAACCAAATTAATATACCGACTACACTTTGTTGACTGTTGACTGTTGACTGTTGACTGTTGACTGTTGACTGTTGACTGTCCCATGGGTAGATATCCCTAAATTTTTGAGCAGTAAGCAAATGGTAGAATTATTACAAGTTATTAAATATTGCAGTCTAACTAGACAATCAAAGATTAGAAAGCAAATATCAGATCAATTAAAAAATCGGATTATTCATAAAAATTACTATGCTGAAAAGATTGTTGGGCGACCCCAATGCACGTAAGTTAAAAAAATTTCAGCCTTTGGTGGCGGAAATCAACCTGATTGAAGAAGACATCAAAGATTTATCTGATGACGAGCTTAAAGCAAAAACGACAGAATTTCGCGAGCAGCTTGACCAAGCTAAAAATGACGAGGAGCGAAAAGAGATCTTAGATGATATTCTGCCTGAAGCTTTTGCCGTAGTCAGAGAAGCAGCAATTCGGGTATTGGGCATGCGTCACTATGACGTACAGCTACTTGGAGGCATAGTATTACACAAAGGGCAAATTGCGGAGATGAAAACTGGGGAAGGAAAAACCCTAGTGTGTACCCTTCCTGCATATCTCAATGGTTTAACAGGAAAAGGGGTTCATGTAGTTACAGTTAACGACTACCTAGCAAGACGAGATGCTGAATGGATGGGACAGGTGCATCGTTTCCTCGGTTTAAGTGTGGGACTGATTCAGTCGGGGATGAGTCCTGGTGAAAGAAGAAAAAATTACGCCTGTGATATTACTTACACTACTAACAGTGAATTGGGCTTTGACTATCTTCGAGATAACATGGCTGTCTCTATGGAAGAAGTAGTGCAACGTCCCTTTAGTTACTGTGTAATTGACGAAGTTGACTCGGTGCTGATTGATGAGGCTAGAACTCCGCTGATTATTTCAGGACAAGTAGAACGCCCCACAGAAAAGTATCTTCAGGCGGCACAAATAGCTGACCAGCTAGTTCAGCAGGAAGAAGATTACGACGAGGAAGTCAATGGAGATGAGGGCATTGGTGATTATGAGGTAGACGAAAAAGCTCGTAATATTTTGATGACTGATGATGGTTATGCTCATGCCGAGGAAATGTTGGGAGTTACGGATTTATTTGACTCGGAAAATCCTTGGGCGCACTACATTTCAAACGCCATTAAAGCCAAAGAACTGTTTACCAAAGATGTTAACTACATGGTGCGTAACGGCGAGATTGTGATCGTCGATGAGTTTACAGGGCGGGTCTTGGCTGGAAGACGCTGGAGTGATGGCTTACACCAGGCAATTGAGGCTAAAGAAGGGGTTCCAATTCAGAAGGAAACCCAAACTCTGGCAAGTATTACCTACCAAAACTTCTTTTTGCTTTATCCTACCTTGGCGGGAATGACAGGAACCGCTAAAACTGAGGAAACTGAGTTTGAGAAAGTTTATAACCTACAGGTAACAATTATTCCTACTAATCTTCCTCCTAAACGGGCAGACTTAGCCGATGTGGTTTATAAGAAAGAAATCGGTAAGTGGCAGGCAGTAGCAGAAGACACTGCTAATATGCATGAAAGAGGTCGTCCTGTGCTAGTGGGGACTACTAGTGTCGAAAAATCAGAGTTAATTTCTCAACTGCTACAGCAGAAAGGAATTGAACACAATCTGCTTAATGCTAAACCCGAAAACGTAGAGCGGGAATCAGAAATCGTTGCTCAAGCTGGTCGGAAAACTGCGGTAACAATTGCTACCAACATGGCTGGTCGAGGTACTGATATTATCTTGGGCGGTAATTCCGACTACATGGCAAGGCTCAAGCTGAGAGAGTATTTGATGCCCAAAATAGTTACTCCTGAAGACGATAGCCTGATGGCAAATGTGCCAGGGATTAACATGAGCAAAAATGCGCCCAAAGGATTTGCGGCTAATGGTAGTGGACACAAAGTTAAAACTTGGAAAGCCTCTCCACAAATTTTTCCTACTGAATTATCTAGCGAAGCAGAGAATTTACTCAAGGAAACCGTTAAGTTTGCTGTACAACAATATGGCGAGCAAAGTTTACCTGAACTCGAAGCAGAGGAAAAAATTGCTGTTGCCGCTGAAAATGCCCCTGTAGAAGATCCTGTACTGCAAAAACTGCGGGAAGCTTATAAAGTAGTGCGTAAAGAATACGATAAATTTACCGATGCTGAACACGATGAAGTGATTGAGAATGGTGGACTCCATGTTATCGGTACTGAACGTCACGAATCCCGCCGTGTTGACAACCAACTACGGGGTCGTGCAGGAAGACAAGGTGATCCTGGTTCAACTAGATTCTTCCTCAGTTTACAGGATAACCTATTGCGAATCTTTGGTGGCGATCGCGTAGAAAAATTAATGAATATGATGCGCGTTGAAGACGATATGCCCATTGAGTCTAAAATGCTCACTAATTCTCTTGAAGGAGCGCAAAAGAAAGTTGAGACTTTTTACTACGATACCCGTAAGCAGGTATTTGAGTATGATGAGGTGATGAACAATCAACGTCGGGCTATTTATGCTGAACGCCGTCGAGTACTAGAAGGATTAGACCTCAAAGAACAGGTAATCCAGTATGCCGAGAAAACGATGGGTGAAATCGTCGATGCCTACGTTAATCCTGAGTTACCTCCTGAAGAGTGGAAGCTAGACAAGATGGTTGATAAAGCTAAAGAGTTTATCTATCTTTTAGAGGATGTGAAACCAGAGCATCTAGAAGACATGACCGTCAATGAGATGAAAAACTTCCTCTGTGAAGAAGTGCGTAAAGCCTACGACATTAAAGAACATCAAATTGATAGTATGCAGCCTGGTTTAATGCGTCAGGCGGAAAGATTCTTTATTTTGCAGCAGATTGATACTCTCTGGCGGGAACACCTCCAAGCAATGGATGCCTTACGGGAGTCTATTGGTTTACGGGGATATGGGCAGAAAGATCCTTTGATTGAATATAAACAAGAAGGATATGAAATGTTCTTGGAAATGATGATCGATATTCGTCGTAATGTTGTTTACTCTCTCTTCCAGTTCAAACCGCAACCACAACCTCAACCTCAAGCAGTTTAAAATTGTTGTGGAGTAATTGGATTAATATTGAAGCCAGTGTTTGTAGCTGGCTTTTTTTATTAGAGAAATATTTCGCGCAGAGACGCAGAGGCGCAAAGGGTTTAAATTTAATTTAGTGCGTTGTTATTGTGAGATTGAATAGATCCCGCATCATAACAAGAACATAAAATCCTCCGAAGACGCAAAGGAATTGTAAAGTAGTCCATGATTTAAGTTCGATTGCTATAGGTTTCTTATTCAGAGATCGCTTGTTGGTTGATTTTGAATAATCTCCATTATGAAAGTAAATATAAATATATAATTGAGATATCTTGTCAAAGATAGTGTTGTTAAAGCTATAGCAATACGAGATTAGGTGAGGACAGTTAATACCCACTACCCACTACCCACTACCCACTACCCACGAACAGTTTAATAGACTTGTCCTAATAACACATTACGTAGCGAAGAACTTAAACAAGTGGAATAACAGTGAGATTACTTCCCCTCTTCAATCGCTCTTAATGCAGCCTTGATCAACTGAAAATAAGGAGCTTTCCTTACATCAACCTGTTTAGCCTTATCTCTAGACTTGCCTAATAAGCCAGTGCGATCGCCTTTACTAACCGCTAAAACATGACCACGATCATTTCTAATTCGGAGTTCTTGATTAGTTTTACTGCATACATATGGTCTACCGTTTTCGGTAAATACTGCCTTTTGAACCTTACTCTGGTTAATCTTTTGATTCAGATTCTCAGGCGTAATATTATTACTCGCCTGTGCTTGAGGTAATCTTACGCCAACTAATTCTAATTCGATCGCTGTATTACCTTGCCAGTGATTTTCTTTGAGCTTGTAGGCAATATCTAAACATTCTGGCAAAGGACAATATTCACCCCAGCGCCAGGCTAAAGCTTTAATTTGAGTATTAGAATCAGCTTCTTGTAAAGTTAGTTTTAAGTGACTTTGAGTTTTACCGATCGCTCTTTGTTCGATAACTCTAACATTAGGTGTCCAGAAGATAGGGGTACTGTTGCCAATTCCCCAAGGCTGCAAACTTTCTATTTGTTGATAAAGCTCATCATCGACTTGTCCTAAGCTAGCTTGAGCATCGATTTTGACTAAAGGTTTAAGATGTTCTACTTCTAAACACTTATAGGCAAACTCACTTAGTCTTTGTTTGACCTGTGATAAATTATCAGCAGGGAAACTAAAGCCTCCTGCTGCCCGATGTCCGCCAAATTTACCCAATAAATCGCTGCAATAGTTCAAGGCATCAAAGACATTAAACTCATCAATACTTCTAGCTGAACCTCGGATCATTCTAGGAGACGGTGGCGCATCTTTGTTATCAGTATCTGATTCGTGATCTTCATAAGTACCGATAAACACAGGTACTCCGTAACGCTCAACCAAACGAGATGCCACAATGCCAATGACCCCATGATGCCAACCTGCTGCCACCACAACTAACACGCGATCGCTCTTCCAGGGAATCGGCGTATTTTCTACTAAAGAAATTGCTTCTTTCTCAATTTGCTCGCATAGTTGCCGACGCTCTTGATTGATTCCTTCACATTGATATGCTCTCACCAAAGCAATCTCAGGATCATCAGTTGTCAATAGCTCAATTACCATCTGCGGATCGCCAATCCTACCCACAGCATTGATCCTCGGTCCTAAACGGAAACCAATATCATCAGGCTTGAGTTGTTTTTGAGTTTCATCAATCCCAGCTACCTGCATCAATGCCTGAATGCCCAACAACTGCGAATTAGGTAAAGCTCGTAAACCCCGCTTGAGCCAACGACGGTTAACCCCCACCAAAGGAGCAAGATCGGCAATGGTTCCCAGAGTAAACAGTTCCATGATCGGATTAGTTAAACCCTTAAGTTGATCCAGACTTTGCGCTGTAGCGATCGCCAATATATAAGCTACCCCAACCCCCGCTAATCCTTTGTAGGGAGAATTATCACTAAGCAATTTAGGATTAAGAATGGCATCGGCGGGAGGTAGTTTTTCGGGTAAATCATGGTGATCGGTAATAATCACGCTTAAGCCCAACTCTATCGCCCTTGCCACAGGTTCATAAGCGGAAATGCCATTATCTACCGTAAGAATTAAACCAACGCCGTTTTCAGCAAATTCCTCCACAATCCGATTATTAATTCCATAACCATCCTTCATGCGACTAGGAATAGCGTAATCCACATTCGCCCCCAAATGTTTTAACGCCCGCAATAGTAATGCAGTACTAGTCATCCCATCCGCATCATAGTCACCACAGATCGCAATCTGCTCCTCATCAGCGATCGCCTCTTTGATTAATTCCACGCTGGTGGCTAAATCTTTAAACTCGTCTAAGGGAGAAGGTAAATCCTGAGATTCTGGTTCAATGTAGCTGTGAGCGGCATCAGGAGTATCAATATCGCGATTAATAATTACCTGTGTTACCAGAGGTAACAAACCAGTAGACAGACTTAATTCCTGTGCTTGCTTAGGCTGTGGTGTAGCAATTTGCCATCTCTGATTAGGTAAGCGTTTACGGACGGGGCGATGATCTGAGATGGTTTGGCGATCGCTCATTAGAGGCATGAAAATCTATTTGGGCACTCAAGAGTATAACAGGAAGGGATAAAGATAAGGAATGAGGAATGAGGAATGAGGAATGAGGAATGAGGAACGAGGAATGAGGAACGAGGAATGAGGAATGAGGAATGAGGAATGAGGAATGAGGAATGAGGAACGAGGAGCAACTTAATTGTTTGATACGTCGTCACTATAAATATAAGACTCTGATTTTTTTTACCTATAAAGATTATTAACTACTTAAAATATTATGTTGCAGCGATTTGTTAGTTTATATAATCGTTACTACCAACGTTTTTTGTATAGTTTTGTCACTTTTATAATCGTTGTTAGTATCAATTTGCTCTCTATTCAACCCAGCTTTGGTGTTTCCTGGATTGAGTTGATGATCCGAGGGATACAAATAGTCCAAATATCGAATATTTCTAATGCTCAAGAAGTAGAGCTAGGTAAAGAAATCAATCAAAGATTAATTGACTCTGGTCAAGCAAAAATTTACCGTAATCAATCGATTAACTCTTATATTCGTCAAATTGGCAGTCAGCTAGCGAAAACTAGTCAACGTCCCAACATTCCCTATACCTTTCAAGTGGTTGACGATGATAGTATCAATGCCTTTGCCACCATGGGAGGATATGTCTATATCAACAAGGGATTGATTGCAGCAGCAGATAATGAGGCTGAACTAGCTAGCGTCATCGGACATGAGATCGGACACATTGCTGGTCGACATGGGATTGAACAAATGCGCGATCGCGCTTTGGCTCAAGGATTACTCTCAGCAGCAGGCTTAGATCGTAGCAGTGCGGTACAGATCGGGGTGGAGTTAGCTGTTTCTCGTCCTAATAGTCGTTCTGATGAACTAGAAGCCGACCGCTTTGGTTTAGAGAATATAACTAAAGCAAGTTATGCTCCTGGGGGTATATTAGGATTTATGCAAAAACTACTCAAAAAAGGTGGTTCCTCACCTACTTTTCTCAGCACACATCCAGCGACTTCTGAGCGCATTCGGATTTTGCAGCAGCAAATTGATCCTCAACGGGTAAATGTGGGAAAAGGTTTGGATAACCAGGCTTATAAAAGCCGTATTCGATCATTGTGAACTATAGCAATTGGGGTTTAAATTGTGAGAATTTATCTGTTGAGGTAGGGATTGGGGATTGGGGATAACATAGCTTTTGGCTGATTAAGTAACAAGAGTGAATTTAGTTATTTCTCTCTAATCATTTAGGATTGCTATACTTGCTTATTTGTAAAAATTACATTTATGGAATCATGGCTGAAACTATTATCTCAGCAGCGGGCGATCGCCGTCATTCGTTATTCTGACTACAAGTTAGGGTACAAAATGGCTCAGGCTGTGGCGGCAGCAGGGATGAATTTAATTGAAATTACCTGGAATAGCGATCGCCCTGAAAAGTTAATCACTCAACTGAGAACAGAATTACCTCACTGCACTATTGGTACGGGAACTATACTTACGGCTCAACAACTTCAAGATTCAATATTAGCAGGGGCTGAATTTGTATTTGCTCCCCATTTTGATCCCGTCCTCTTGGAAATTGCTCAATCTCGTTACCAAGTACCTTTTATTCCTGGGGTGTTTACTCCTAGTGAAATTGTTAATGCTTGGCAGCAGGGAGCAAAAGTAGTGAAAGTTTTTCCCATCAAATCTTTAGGTGGTGCCGAATATATTCGCTGTCTTCAAAGTCCTTTGGGTCACATTCCTTTAATTCCCACTGGCGGGATTACCATTGATAATGCGCACCAGATGATTAAATCAGGAGCGATCGCTGTGGGGATTTCCAGTAATCTATTTCCCCAACAGGCGATCGCTAGTCAAGATTGGTCAAGTATTACCACTAGAGCCAAAATGTTACTTCAAAAATTAGGCAAATAGTTATAGGTTAGAAGAATGAGGAACAAGGAACGAGGAACGAGGAATGAGGGATAAGAAGAGATCAGGGAGAAGGGATGAAAAATAAGGGATAAATTAATTTTGAGGGAAAATTAGGTTATAGGTTATAGGTTATTTACTTTGATTCTTTCTACCATCAGTAACATCAGGCGGCGTTTTGCTCTTAGGGGTTGGACATTACTAGTAATAGCGATCGCTTTGGTAATTGCCACGCCAATTATATTTGTTATTAGTAATGTTTTTACTGAATCTGGAGCGATTTGGGAGCATCTGGCTTCTACCGTCCTCAAAGACTATCTAAGCAACTCTTGCTGGCTAATGGTTCTGGTTGGTGCGGGAGTCTGTGTAATTGGGGTGGGGACAGCATGGCTAGTAACGATGTGTCGTTTCTGGGGCAGCAAATGGTTAGAGTGGGCATTACTTTTGCCTTTAGCTGCTCCTGCTTATCTGTTGGCATATGCCTATACCGATATGCTGGGTTATTTTGGCCCTGTACAAAGAGGATTAAGACACTTATTTAACTGGCAAAGTTCTCTAGACTATTGGTTCCCTGAAATTCGCTCCCTCTGGGGGGCGGCAGTTATGTTGATCCTGGTGCTATATCCCTACGTTTATTTACTAGCACGGGTCGCTTTTATTGAACAGTCTGTATGTACTATTGAAGCCAGCCGCTCTTTGGGGTGTAGTCCCTGGCGCAGCTTTTTTACAGTTGCCATTCCTTTAGCTAGACCAGCAATTGTCGCAGGTTTAGCCTTGGCTTTGATGGAAACCTTAAACGATTTGGGGACAGTCGAGTATTTTGGCGTTGATACTTTTACCACAGGAATTTATCGAACTTGGCTGGGCTTTGGAGAACGAGCAGCAGCAGCACAGTTAGCAGCTTGCTTAATGATTTTTATCTTAATTCTGATTGTATTAGAGAGGCGATCGCGTAATGCAGCTCAATATTACGATAGCTCTAGTTCAACTAAAAGGCTCTCTCCGTTTCAACTTAATCTAGGACATAATTTATTGGCATTAATTTATTGTTTGCTGCCAGTGATCTTCGGCTTTATTATTCCTGCACTTTATCTGCTTCAGTTAACTGTATATAATCTAAATGCCGCTTTCGATGACGATTTTTGGAACTTAGCCAGCCATAGCTTTGTTTTGGCAAGCTTGAGCGCGATTATCGCCGTAGTGATCTCATTGTTGCTGGCTTACGGGCAGAGATTGGAACCTAGTAGGTTGATGAAAACCGCAGTTAGGATCGCCGCCATGGGCTATGCTATTCCTGGTTCGGTAATTGCTGTGGGAATCTTAATTCCTGTGGCAGGATTGGACAATGTTATTGATAGCTGGATGCGCGCTACCTTCAATATCTCGACAGGATTATTACTTTCAGGAACAATTATTTCCCTGATCTTTGCTTATTTAGTCCGCTTCTTAGCGGTAGCCTTTGGTTCTATAGAATCAAGTTTAAATAAAATTTCCCCTAGCCTAGATGATGCTTCCCGCAGTTTAGGATATGGTTCGACTAGAACCCTCTGGAAAGTTCATACTCCCTTAATGTCTGGAGGATTATTAACTTCAGCAATGTTAGTGTTTGTTGACGTAATGAAAGAACTTCCTGCTACTTTGGTAATTCGCCCTTTTAACTTTGATACCTTGGGCATCAGAGTTTATCAATATGCCTCTGACGAGAGATTAATTGAAGCAGCAGCACCTGCTTTAGCGATTGTAGTAGTGGGTTTAATTCCAGTAATTTTTCTAAGCTGGCGAATTGCGCGATCGCGTTAATTTAGGTGGTTAGTTGTAAACATTTTAATTGCTCACTGTTGACTGTTGAGGTGTTGACTGTTGACTGCTCACAGGACGACCAACTTCAATCGTAAAGGCGCGGAAATCCTGCTCAATTCCCTTGAGTTTAAAGCTACGTCCCTGTCCCCAGTTAATCTTATTACTAAGACAATTAGCTGCTGTTTCGGAAATTAAAATAGTACTAGGTGCAGTAACACTTTGGAGACGGGAAGCAATATTAACCACTCTACCCACCGCCGTGTAGTCTTTTCTCTGTCTCCCACCAAACATGCCCACTACTGCTTTTCCTTGGTGAATCCCACAGCGCATCTTTAAAATCGGGATTTTACGACCCGTCTTGACTGCTTTTGCTTGCCAACGTTCATTTAGCTTATCCAGATAAAAATACATAGTTTTAGCAGTAGCGATCGCTCTTGCCGCTTGTTCTGGACAGGATAATTCTTCTGGTGCGCCAAACATTGCCATGACACCATCACCAATAAACTTGTCTACAGTACCTCCCTGGTCAAATACTGCTTTAGACATTGCTTCTAAATATTCATTGAGTATTTCTGCCAAAAGAAGTACTTCTAACTGGCTTGATAAATTAGTGAAGTCTACTAAGTCGCAAAACAAAATGGTAACTAAGCGAGGTTCAGGAGTTAAATCAAGAGAAAGCTGTCCTCTTGCCGCCTTATTAACAATGGTTTCGGGTAAAAATCTTTTTAAGACTGACTCGGTTAGATAATAATTGAGTTTCCTGACTTTTTGTTCCTCAATTCGTAGTTTCTGATAAAGTTTTGCCTGCTGCACCGCAAGCGCAGCTTGGGAAGCGACAGCCTCAGCCAACTCAATTTCTGAGGGAGTCCAATTACGAGAAGCATCAGATTGTCTTAAAGTAATGCTGCCGATAATCTCGTCTTCCACCAACAGGGGTACGATCATCAAAGCTCTAGCTCTAGCATGCCAGGGAAGC
>JBCCDL010000045.1:0-15285 GCA_039030815.1 Cyanobacteria bacterium P01_A01_bin.83
CTACGTCGAGCTTTAACTTATTCGGTTCGAGCAGTGAGTGCATAGAGAGTCGAACTTGGTCAACTTTATGTTGAATAAATTAAGAGGCTAATTACTAATTTATCTCATAATTAGCCAGGGTAATCGCATCTAATTTTTTAAGTTTATACAAGATAAAGCTTTCGGCGATCGGTACCTAAAAGTATAAAAACTGAAAACCCTTGCTATCTAAGCATTCTCAGATTTTAATGCGATTACCCTGCATGATTAGCAGCTTAATATTAAATAGTTAACTAGAGAAAATTAAACACCAGACACTAAATCTTTAGTTTTCATCTACTTAACTACCTCTATCTATCTTACAGAATTTTTAACTAATGTTGTTACTTATTATGTATCAGCCAATTTTGCTCATCTTTATTGCTCTTGTTGTCTTAATTTTAGAGCAGCTTTTTCCTGTTAAACATTCTCGAAAAAAATAGACAAAATTTGTTTTTAAATACAGATTATAATTATATGGATAAATTCAGTTTTTCTAAATCATCAATAGATTTAGATCGTAATAATTTAGTCAAATTTACTACTACGATTTTAATATTGCTAATTATATTTAACTTAGGCTGGTTAGTAATGTTGCTTAGGCTATATACTCACTTTAATATAGTTAGAAATCTCAATAAAATTTTGGTTGATTTCGACTCATTTCTGTTGTTGGGTAACTTTAGTATTTTGATCTTGTTTATTATTTATGCTCTAAGTATCAGAAGCATTAGAAATATTTTGGGTAGAAAATAACTAACGATACAAACTAGAAATACAAAGAGCGATCGCCTTAACCAAAATAATACTTAAAAACTACTTGAAAACTGATGTTACGCACTCGTTGATTTATGATTGGTAGGAAGTAACAAAGGCGCTTTGTGACTCATATAGCAGGGACTCCACTAACGACTAACGATTAACGATTAACAACACTAGTTTTTGGTAGGTACTGCGTAAGGTCAGTTAAAAATATGGCGTTGTTTAATCGAGATATGATTCTTCTAGACCTCTATTTTGATTAGCTGGAAAAAGCTAAGATCTAAAAGCTACCCCTGTTAAGGTGAGGGTTTGTACTAAGACAATTTAGTAATATTCAACGAAATAAAAGGGTTATCGAAAATTTTTTTGATTCGTAGAGTGGGCATTGCCCACCCTACCACTACGTCGAGCTTTAACTTACTCAGTTCGAGCAGTAGGAGCTTAAGAAATATGAGGTTGTCTATAGCTTGTAAATAAACTATCTTAAAATCTCAAAATTATGCTTTAAGCTTTATTACGATCAATAAAAGCAGTGCCAAAATTGCCAAAACACTACCAAAGATAAATGGGGCTTGATAACCTACATTTTCCCAGAGTAGTCCAGCAATCAAATTAGCAGGCAACAGAACTATCCCTGTAGCTAGAGCGATCGCGCCAAAAGCAGTTCCTCTTAGTTCCCTCTGGACGTGATCGCCGATAGCTGCTAAAAGCACTCCTTTACTCATACCTAGATATAAGCCATAGAAAGCAAACAAACTCCAAATTTGCCATGGTGTTTGAGCATAAGCAAAACCTAAGTAAACTAAGGCATAAATCAAAAATCCAGCAATAATTAAACCATATCTACCTAAGCGATCTGAAATTACTCCTGCGGGATAGGCACTGAGAAAGTAAGCTAAGTTTGTTACCATAAAGGCTAGGGGAATTAATGTATTGTTGATCCCTACTTGTTGCGATCGTAGTAATAGAAAAGCATCGCTAAAGTTGCCTAAATTAAACAGTAAAGTTACAGCCAACAAGATCCAGTAGCCACTATCTAAATTTTTTAAAACCTGCCACTGAAGTGGATTTTGTCGTAATTTTTTTGTGGATAATTGCTCTTTGATACCAAAAACTAATAAGAACAAGGCTATTATTCCAGGAATAGTTGCCAGCCAAAATAAAAGACGAAAATTTTGCTTTGATACATACATCAAACCAGCCGCAATTAAAGGTCCAATTGCTGCACCAATAGTATCTAGAGATTGACGTAAACCATAGGCTGAACCTCTTTGTTCTGGTAATGTAGCATCAGCAACAATTGCATTACGAGGAGCGACTCTAATTCCTTTGCCAACGCGATCGCCAAAGCGTCCTAATAATACCCAAAATGGGCTAGTAGCGAGAGCAAAAATGGGAATTACTAAAGCCGATAATCCATATCCTGCAATCATTAGATTTTTACGTTTTCCCAAGTAGTCACTAAATGCCCCAGAAAAGATTTTGAGTATAGAAGCTGTTGATTCTGCAATGCCTTCTATAGTACCCACGGTTACTAAATTAACCCCTAATATGGATACTAAAAATAATGGTAATAGAGATTGAATAATTTTAGAAGCTGTGTCGGTGAATAGACTAACAAAACCTAGAATCCAAACATTGCGAGGTAGGTTTCTAGGAATAAAGCTTTTAAGCATAATACTTTCTTTGCTTTTGACTTTTTAATACTGCAATTGTATCAATCATCAAGCAGCTTTTATTCTTAATTTTCTTGGATAATACCATAACTTTTGGAGAAGTCTCCAGAAGTACTTTTCTTGACTGACAAATAACTATATATGGACAAATTTATTTGATCTAAACCTTCAGTTGATTTAGTTCACAATAGCTTTCTTAGGCTTTTTACAACTATTGCAATAATATTAATCACATTTAATTTAGGATGGTTTACAATGTTAATCGGACTATATAATCGCTTTGGTACAGTCAGAAATATTAACAAAATTATATTTAATCTAGACTCATTTCTATTATTAGGAAACTTGAGTATTTTGCTCTTGTTTATTATTTATGCTTTGAGTATTAGAAGTCTTAAAGATATTTGGAGCATAAAATAGTTGAAAATGTAAGTAAAAAAGCTCAAAAAAGACAAAGTGCGATCGCGTTAGCCAAGGCATTACCATATCATAGTAGCTTTTAATTTATGATTTAATAAGGAAGTTGGTATTAGCTCAAACATAAATATCTAGCAGATCGACTACAAATGATTATTGCCCTTGATGAAAAAAGCTAAATCAAAAGCCCAGCAGTTGCCTCTGATTGGTTGGCGAGAAAACTTAATTTTGCCAGATTTAGGAATTAAAAGTATCAAAGCCAAGATCGACACGGGCGCACGAACCTCTGCCTTACACGCTGTTGATTGCCATGAGTTTATACACGAAGGTAAAACGATGATTCGCTTTGGAATCCATCCTCTCCAGCGCAATAATAAAGAAACTGTCTTAGCCGTAGCCGAACTGATGGAATATCGCAAGATAACCAATTCTGGGGGACATGCTCAAACAAGACCAGTAATTCTAACTACCGTCCATTTAGGAGAGCATCAATGGCAAGTAGAATTGACTCTTACCAACCGAGATGTGATGGGTTTTCGGATGCTTTTGGGTCGGCAAGCTGTCAAAAACCGCTTTGCAGTCGATCCAGGAAAATCTTTTTTGCAAAGTAGTCGCCGTTAATGTTCCTCAATGTCCAATTGAACTATTACTAAACAATGAAAATTGCAATTTTGTCTCAAGACGCTTCTTTATACTCCACTAGTAAACTAAAAGAAGCAGGGGAAGCACAAGGACACCAGATGCGAGTAATTCCCTATCTTCGCTGCTACATGAACATTACTTCTAGTCGTCCCAGCATTATTTTCAACGGCACTCCCTTAGAAGATTTTGATGCGGTTATCCCTCGTATTGGTGCTTCTAGAACTTTTTATGGTACGGCAGTGGTACGGCAGTTTGAAGTTATGGGGGTGTTTAGCGCTAACGAATCTCAAGCCATTTCCCGCAGTCGAGACAAGCTACGCTGTATGCAAATTTTAGCTAGAGAAGGAGTTGGTTTGCCCGTCACTGGTTTTGCCCATGCAACTCAAGATATTGATGGTCTAATTGAAACGGTAGGCGGTGCGCCATTAGTAATTAAGCTTTTGGAAGGTACCCAGGGAATTGGTGTAGTTCTGGCTGAAACTTATCAGGCAGCAAAATCAGTCATTGAGGCATTTAGAGGTTTAGATGCCAATATTTTGGTACAAGAATACATTAAAGAGGCAGGAGGCGCTGATTTACGCTGTTTTGTTGTGGGTGGTCAGGTGATTGCGGCGATGAAACGTCAGGGTGCTAAGGGAGAATTTCGTTCTAATTTACATCGTGGTGGTAATGCTCAGAAAATAGAGCTTTCTGTGGAAGAAAGAACCACAGCAATCAAAGCGGCAAAAGCGATGGGTTTAAATGTTGCTGGTGTGGATTTACTGCGGTCTAATCATGGTCCAGTGGTTATGGAGGTTAATTCTTCTCCTGGCTTAGAAGGCATCGAAAAGGCAACCAAAATCAATGTAGCAGGAAAAATCATTGAGTATATTGTGGCTAATGCTGCTAATGAAACTGCTGTAGAGTCAATTAAGTATTAGTAGATTTGAGGCTCTAGCGATCGCTTTTTTATTGCGTTTTTCTCGAAATACGATATCGATTAAATGTACACAGTTAACCAGCGATCGCCTATCATTAATCTAAATTAAACATTCTCTTTATTAAATTGTTTTAAATCAGATTAGTTAGCTATCTTAATTAGCCGAAAAGTCTCCTGCATCTTTAAACATTTGCACTGTTTTTTCTAGTAGCTTATTATCGGGATTGGAGCGATCAATAATTGGCTGTTTCTCCGCAGGAATTTGTGCGGGATCTAATAGTCTCTTTTGCTGTTCGGGGCTAACAAAATCATCGACATTCTTTAAAGATTCTGCCTGGTTAGAGTTGGAATAAAGCAAACCTTCTATCTGACTATCATTTGTAGGATAAACAGTTTCGCTTTTATTGCTTGCCGCGATCGCGTTAGTTGATGAGGTAAATAGCACGAAAACTGCTAAGAAAAGAGCCATAGTTAGCTGTTTGATTTTTATTTTTGGGAAAATACTCATGGATTTAATTTATGGGTAACTAATTTATTGATTGAGATGATTTTTAATAAGTGCGAGAGCTACAAACAAACAATATTAAATGTCTGTCTCAATACTTATAATTTAGCTGGGTTATCTATAAAATAGCTTCTAACTAAAGTTGCAGATTTTAAAATTATCACTCTTAAGTTTTTTAGGAACTAATAAATGCTCTTCCAGATTTTTCTATCAAATGAATGATGTATTGAGTTGCAATATTTAACATGGTTGGAGCAATAATCAGTTTCTATTCTATTGAAAATAGCGCTCCTAAATGGTTAGCAAAACTATCTTTTGACATATAAAAAGAACCTCAACAAAACTGTTTTAATCCAGTGCGCGATCGCAGCAGTAAAAATAAGGGGACTATTTCCAAGCTGATTACTTAACTTATGCACTTGAAGATAAAACTGTTGATGGTTATTCTCGTAACAGTTTTAGGTTTGCACAACACTACCAGATTTGCTCCCAAACTCCACTTTCAGATGACCCATGTAACAAACATCAAGTTACTGTTTTAGATTAAGTTAGAGAAACAATTTTAACAGTATCAGAGGAGTTGATGAATCAATTAAAGAGCCTCGTTCAATTGTATAAAAACACTTTACTTGATAACGTTATACCCTTTTGGTCAAAGCATTCTATTGACCCTGATGGCGGCTATTTTACCTGTTTAGATCAAAAAGGCAATATTTACGATACCGATAAGTTTATCTGGTTGCAAAACCGTCAGGTATGGACTTATGCCATGTTATACAATCGCTTAGAGCAAAAGCCTCAATGGCTCGATCTGGCGCGTCATGGTGCCGAGTTTTTGGCACACCATGGTCGAGATGAAGAGGGGAACTGGTATTTTGCCATAGACCGCACAGGACAACCATTAGTCCAACCCTATAATATTTTTTCAGATTGCTTTGCTGCCATGGCTTTTAGTCAATATGCCTTAGCTTCTGGCACAGAATCAGCCAAAGAGATCGCTTTGCAAGCATACAATAATGTCTTGCGTCGCCAAAGTAACCCCAAGGGTAAATATAACAAAATATATCCAGGAACGCGATCGCTTAAAAGTCTTGCTGTACCAATGATTTTAGCTAATCTTTCCTTAGAAATGGATTGGTTATTGCCAGGTAATCAGTTAGAGTCAATTTTGGAGCAAACAGTGCAGGAAGTAATGAAGGATTTCCGCGATGATGGTACAGGATTGATGTATGAAAATGTTACCAGCAATGGTCAACATCTTGATTGCTTTGATGGTCGATTACTAAATCCTGGTCACGGTATTGAAGCCATGTGGTTTGTGATGGATATTGCTGGTCGACAAGGTAACTTAGATCTGATTAATCAAGCGGTAGATACTGTATTAGCAATTCTTAACTTTGCTTGGGACAAAGAATATCAGGGGATTTATTATTTCATGGATGCCCAAGGACATCCACCTCAGCAGCTAGAATGGGATCAAAAGCTGTGGTGGGTACACCTAGAAACTTTAGTAGCCTTGTTAAAAGGATTCAGGTTAACTCAAAGAGAAGAATGTTGGTCATGGTTTAATCGGGTTCATGATTACAGTTGGAATCATTTTGCCGATCCCAATTATCAAGAGTGGTATGGCTACCTAAACCGTCAAGGAGAAGTATTGCTAAATCTCAAAGGCGGTAAGTGGAAAGGCTGTTTTCATGTTCCTCGTGCCTTATATTTATGTTGGCAGGAGTTAGAAACTATCCAACATTAGAAGAGTAAACTTGCCAGGTAAAGATGGATCGGATGCCAAAGCCTATTTGAAAAATAGGTAAAACAAGCTATTAGACAATTATTGTTTCGGGGCATTAGGTATTAGGGATTAGGGAGTGGTCAAGAATTAACCCCATACCTTTCCCGAATTTTGATTTGTCTTGTTTCATACAGTTTCTATTTGCAATATAGCAGTCGAAGTAAAGCTTAAGACGTTAAATAGATATCTCGCGCAGAGACGCAGAGGCGCAGAGAGATTTAGAGCTGTCCTAACCTATAATTCGATTGCTATAACTATAAACTATAAAAGCCATGATAAACCGCATCTAATTTGAAACCAGGAGTTTTAAAGTTAACTGCTCTGGGGTAGCGAGTAGCGAGTATGTCTTTCCATTTAACTTGCTTCGTTGCCAATTTAAAAACTACGGTTTTCTATGTGGACGAGGTTTAAATGATGCTTTATATATAATAAAGAAACAATTATTTTTGACTATTTTAAAATAGTTTCTGTTAACCCAATCCTATAGTTAACTAGCTTAGTAAATTCTGCCAACAGACCAATTATAATTAAAGCGATCGCCATACTAAACAGCTTTTCTATATCCATCAGATTTACAATTATGGTAGCAATAACATCGACTGGTTTTGTCACAAAATCCCAACTGTTGAAGCGCTCAAATCTACCGATATAAATGCCAACAGCGCAAAGACCATGAACCAACAGATTGACTAACAGCAAATATTTTGCCGATACTAGATTTGCTAGATATTGTTCTAGACGTATTAAAGAAAAAACATAGGCTTGAAATCCAGCCATAATAAACAGAGTATATTGAGGAATTAAAATCAAAATAATACCCCAGACAGGATAATTTTGACTCAATTCAATAATATGGATCGAGTCGGTTAAAACATATGGTGCATTAGGTAAAAATACAACAAAAAGCAGAAAAATAATCCACCAAAGTAAATTAAGATTTGCCCTAGGACGAAATAAATAAAAACTGAAAACAAGAGGAATTAAAGCTAAAAATAAATTCCAAGTAATTCTAGGTATACTTTGACTAAATAAATCAAAAGCTAATTGCAGCCAGTCTATTAATTGTACCATTACTAATTAGATCTCTTGCATAAATAACAGATAATATCTTTTCCCTTTTACCTTTAAACCTTTTCCTATCGGTCAGGTATTTATCATGATTTGTGCCAGAAATCTATTGCCGATCTTTTCTCTGTTTAGAGGTAAATTCTTCTGATTCAGCTTCTTGAATAAACTCCTCGCAATCGATGCAGTTATTACATTCATGAGCATCTAAAGCAGATTCAGATTCAGATTCAGATGCTTCAGTTCCAAGATCACATTCGTATAGTGGATATTCCGTTGACCGCGCAGGAATTTCTATAGTTTCTTGACCTACTTCTGGAGGTGCGCTAAACACGTATTCTGTAGCTGAACAGTTTACTTTACTAGTTAATAATAATACCATAGCGATCGCACTAGAGCGTTGACCAGTAGAGAACAATTTATGAGCCATAATTAACTAATTTTATGTACAACTACAGCATTCGTGAGAATTTGCCAGAGGAAAAAATTTATCCCTCTATATTTAAACACAATATTATTTAATGTCCTGTAACGATAAATTTAAACACAATATTATTTAATGTCCTGTAACGATAAATTTAAACACAAATATTATTTAATGTCTTGTAACGATAAATTTAAACACAATATTATTTAATGTCTTGTAACGATAAATTTAAACACAAATATTATTTAATGTCCTGTAACGATAAATTTAAACACAATATTATTTAATGTCTTGTAACGATAAATTTAAACACAATATTATTTAATGTCTTGTAACGATAACAGAATCAGGACAGATTAATGTCTAATATAATTTATGTCTTCTGTCATCACCTAGCAAAATCATGTAATGGCTATGGAAAAAAAAGATCGCTGGTATCGCTGCCAAACAACTCAACTCCAGAAAATATAGCAGAAAACATTATAAAGAGTAGACTTTTATGTACAATACCCATTTAGTTGCATTTAGGGAATAAATTATGGGACGTGCCAAAAAAGTTGTATTAGCTTATTCGGGTGGAGTAGATACCTCCGTCTGTATTCCGTACCTTAAAAACGAGTGGGGGGTTGAAGAAGTAATTACCCTCGCTGCTGACTTGGGACAGGGGGACGAGTTGGAGCCAATTCAGAAGAAGGCTTTAAAATTCGGCGCGGCGGAATCTTTAGTAGAAGATGCAACGGCAAGCTTTGTTGAGGATTATGCCTTTCCTGCCATACAGGCAAATACTCTGTATGAAAACCGTTATCCTCTATCTACTGCTTTGGCACGTCCGTTGATTGCTAAATTA
Source organism: Cyanobacteria bacterium P01_A01_bin.83 (assembly GCA_039030815.1). GTDB lineage: Bacteria > Cyanobacteriota > Cyanobacteriia > Cyanobacteriales > Xenococcaceae > Waterburya. Next base: position 9,068 of record JBCCDL010000045.1, read on the forward strand.
TTGGTTGATGCAGCGGAAAAATATGGCGCAGATGCAGTAGCTCATGGTTGTACAGCCAAAGGAAATGACCAGGTGCGATTTGATGTGGGTATTATGGCATTAAATCCTAATCTCAAGGTTTTAGCCCCTGCTAGGGAGTGGGGAATGAGCCGAGAAGAAGCAATTTCTTATGGAGAAAAGTTTGGCTTAGATTTTCCTGTTAAAAAGTCTTCTCCTTACAGTATTGATCGCAATTTACTAGGTCGCAGTATTGAGGCGGGAATTTTAGAAGATCCGATGACAGAGCCTCCTGAAGAGATTTATCTGATGACGAAAGCGATCGCCGATACTCCAGATGAGCCAGAATATATTACCATTGGTTTTGAGCAAGGTCTGCCTACTACTATCAACGGCAAGCAACTAGACCCTGTAGCCCTAATTACCCAGTTAAATGAAACGGTGGGTAAACATGGCATCGGACGGATTGACATGGTGGAAAATCGCGTCGTCGGCATCAAATCTAGGGAAATTTATGAAGCACCCGCCCTGCTAGTCTTAATTCAGGCTCATCGTGATCTCGAAAGTTTGACTCTCACAGGAGAGGTTACTCAATATAAACGAGGTATTGAGCAATCTTATGGTGAATTAGTCTACCGTGGTTTGTGGTACAGTCCCCTTAAAGCTGCTCTAGATGCTTTTATTCAAAATACTCAAGAAAGAGTTACAGGGGAGGTTAGAATCAAATTACTTAAAGGCAATGCAACCATAGTTGGTCGTCAGTCTGATAATTCGATTTATACACCAGATCTTGCTACTTACGGTGCAGAAGATGAATTCGACCACAAAGCAGCAGAAGGATTTATCTACATTTGGGGTCTACCTACTAGAGTTTGGTCACAAAAAACTAAAGGAATGTAATGTTTATTTGGCGTTGCTAATTAAAAGGATGACATATTAGATCTAAAGGTGGGCATTGCCCATCTTTAGCAAGTTATTCATCTTTATTTTGCGATCGCAATTACGCAGTCTACAACCTACGGATCACACCAAATATTGTTTACTCGCCATAATTTTAAACATATATTATTTGTGTAGCATATTAAAAATGAGCAGTAGCAGTTGTGACCTAGATCATTGTCTGTCAGTTCAGCCCCGAAAAAACCGTCCTGCCAGTAGTAAGGCAACCCAGGAATTGGCAGAGGAATTACTAACTTTGGTTGACAATGACAGTAATAAAGCGATGGGAGTTATTAAGCAGATCATGTACTATAACCCTGATAAATCTCTAGATTGGTATTGCGAACAGGCGATTAAAAAATTAAATCAACAGATTTATCCTATGACTGGCTAATATTTTTCAACATATAGCAATACGTCACCTAGTTAGGACAATGGTTGAACACTACCCACTAACCTCTACCCATTACCTACAAGCAATTTAATAGACTTGTCGGGGTTAAACTTCGTACGACTATACACAATTATATTTTGTATAACTCAAAAGCTAATAGCTAACAGCTACGAACAAAATACTCTTTAGTTTTATAATCTAATCCAGCAACGCCGTCTAAAGCTCATATCGATCTTGCAACCTTAATAACTTCTCACAAGCCCAATTTGCATTGTCGGCTAATTTAGCAAAGGTCAGAAACCGCCTTAACTCTTTACGTAATAAATTCTTTTCCACCTCCCAAGTATCGCGATCTAAAGTAGGGGGAACAACCAGCATGTCGAACAGGGTCGCTTGAGATTTATGAGCATGAGGACGTAAGATGCGACCACGACGTTGAATAAATTGACGAGGATTGCTGCTGCTGGCAAGAATTACGGCAGTTTTGATGGCAGGGATATCTATTCCTTCATCTAAGCAACGTATGGCTATTAATCCTTGAAGTTCTCCCGACTCAAACTGACGACGCATAAGTTCTCTTTCGGCTAAAGAATTGTCGGTAGTATAGGTGTTGACGCGATAACCTAATTCTTTACCCAATAAATGAGCGATCGCATCTATCTGGCGGGTTGATTCATCTACAGACCCATCACCACAGTAGAACAGCGTGTGAGTGGTATTGATTCTAGACTGCATTAATTCCCGCAGACAAGTTAATTTATTGGCTGCGGTGGCAACTAAACGCGATCGTCTGGTTAATAAAGAGGTCAGGGTTTCATTGTGATGCCAACTGGGGTTTTTATGCATACTCCAGCCAATGCGCTTAGTTAAGCTGGCATAGTTAGCGGCTTCTGCGGCAGTTAGTTCTACTAAGACGGGATAGTATAAATAGTGGACTAAGGCTCCCTGTTTGATAGCATCTGCTAAAGTGAATTCTGGTTGAATAATCTTGCCAAAATATTCAAGTAGGGCTTCTGTGCCAAACTGATCGTACTGTCTTTCGGGAGTTGCCGTTAATCCTAAACGCAAGCCAATATTGCGGGGTAAGCTAGATTCTAAGCGCGTTGAACCCAAGTTATGTGCCTCGTCACCAACTATTAAAGTCTTGGCAGGAAAGTATTTGAGTTGCGATTGGAATCCTTCAGTGATTAATGTGGAATTAGTGGTAATAATCGTGCAGAAGGCTGAAGGCGATTGGCTGAGATTATAAAGTTGGTTAGATAGTTCTCCCTGCCAAGTATCAACCCGAGTCATGGCAATTAGCGGGTTAAGGTTGAACTTTTGACATTCCTTTGCCCACTGCATCACTAAATGACGATTTGGACAGATAATCAATAATACCTGTAATCCGATCTGTTGATAAAGCTCACAAGCGATCGCCAGAGCAATGATAGTTTTACCACTCCCTGTTGCCATTTTCAGCGTTCCCCTGCCTTTGTTTTCTAGCCAGTTAGCTACTGCCTGATGTTGATAGTTTCTCAGACTTAATTGAGCAGGAAAGGCGGGAATTCCTGGCTGCTGATGTCGATAACCAGGACTACTTTCTTTGAGTAGTTTGGTTTGATATCGCTGGCGATATACAGTAGCTATCTGCTGCCAGTTTATCTGATTCACCTTGGCAATAAATTTATGATGATTTGGATCTATTATAAAGATCTTGAAGTTACAGCAATATCTGAAAATATCTAAAGCTACTAATAATCATAGTTGACAACAAAATCATCAAGTGGGTTGATTCAAAGTTAGTTAACCGCAACGTCAATTAACGAGCATTTACTTGAAGAGATAACATAAATGATTACCATGTTTAACATTGATCAGGCTTTGGGGTTAAACGCCCAACAACTAAATATTTGGCAAATGGGTCTGAGGGCAGCGATCATCTACGTCGCAGCATTAGTCATGGTTCGGTTGGCAGGCGATCGCCGTTTTATTGGCAAACATGCTGTTTTTGATGTAATTCTCAGTATTATTTTTGGCTCCACCTTAAGCCGCGCGATCAATGGCGCCTCTGCTTTTTTTGCCACTATTTTTGCAGGATTTGTGTTGGTAAGTATGCACTGGTTATTTTCCGCGATCGCCTTTCATTTCTCCCAATTTGAAAATCTGATCAAAGGGCGATCGCGCGTCATTATTAAAGATGGTCAACTATGCCACAAGGCAATGCAGGATTTGCATATAACCAAAGCAGATTTACTCTCCATCTTACGTCTACAATGTCAGATTGACAGATTAGAACAGGTAGAACAAGCTCGTTTTGAAAGAAACGGCGATATTAGCTTTAGTTTAAGAGCAACCCCTAATCTCAAAGGAACAAGGAATGAGGAACGAGGAACAGGATGAGGAATGAAGCTTGAATCTTCGCGCCATACTTCTTCTTCCTTCACAAAAGGCTTGAAACTAAAATGTTCAATGTTCAATGTTCAATGTTCAATGTTCAATGTTCAATGTTCAATGTTCAATGTTCAATGCTCAATGTTTACCTCTTATAAAAGTATTTGATTGGTAGAGATAACAGCAACAGTGCCGAAATGACTTCTAAGCGACCAATCCACATTAAACAGATTAAAGTGAGTTTGCCTAACCAAGGTAAATCAGGATGAGTAATACCAGTAGATATCCCCACGCCGCTGGTTGCTGAAGCGACTTCAAAGATAACGTCGATCAGGTCGTAGGTGGGCAATTTGAGATATTGCAGCATAAAAATGCCAATCACTACTACGCTAATCCACAAGATAGCCAAGACCGCAGCAGCTTCTACGCGACGATTAGCCTCAGATTCAGGGATAACTTTGCCATCTAGTTCATAACGCATCATTTCATGAGGTAGAAGAGCAACCCGTCGAAAACGCCAGACAATCGCTTTAAAAATAATCACCAATCGCTTTAACTTAATCCCTCCTGCGGTAGATCCTGCCGCCCCGCCGACCAACATGGCAAAGGTCATCAATAATTTTGCTCCACCATCCCAAGATTCAACTGAAGTCGTACCAAAGCCACAGGTACTTAGTGCCGAAGACCATTGAAACAAAATATCGACCAAGGGGATAGTTTTGAATGCTAAACGGTTAAAGCCCCATAGAAAAACTGTCCCCAAAATTAAAACGATCCATAAAGTTCGATGCTGATCATCTGACCAAAAAGCCGATAGCTTACGATGGCGCAAAAACTGATAATGATTAGAAAAGCTGATCGCCCCTAAAATCATCACCACAATAACTGCCAGCTTAACTGCAACTCCATAATCTCCAATGCTATTTGGCGTGACGCTAAATCCACCTGTAGCGATTCCTGTCATGCCATGATTTAGCGCCTCCCACCAGGTCATCCCCACAATCCGAAATAAGAAAATACCGCCAATGGTATAAATCACATAGATCCACCAGATATGTTTAACTGTTTGGCTTAGAGTTAAACCAATTCTTTGACTTCTCCCCTCGGCATTGTATAGCTGATCGGGTTCAGTAGCTGGATCGAGTATGGTTATAACCAGGACGATTACACCAACGCCACCAATCCACTCAATTAGCGATCGCCACCACTGAAGAGTATGGGGTAATTTGCTGTAGTCAAATGCCATAGATAATCCCGTACTGGTAAAACCTGAAAAAGCTTCAAAAACTGCATTCCACGGGTTTCTGAACTGTAAAATAGTGGTAGATAGATCGGGGGCTAAATTTGGTGCGTGGGCAATCATGTAGATGGGAATCGAGCTAAACAGAGGCAACAACAACCAACCTAATGCCGCTGTTGCCATAGCATAGGGAATACGACTACTACCTTTGGATTTAGACAGGTTATATAGTACTTGACCAGTTACCAATGAGGCGACCGCACAAGTAAGCAGAGGAATAAAAGCATAGTTTTCTTTCGCTAACAAACATACAGGGAGGGAAATCAGCGCCATGATCCCAGGTATGTGCAAAAATAAACCAAGATCTCGTATAACAGTCTTCATTAATTTTGAGCCTAAATTACTGATTAGAATCAACAAGGCTAAAAAGCTTTTGTGCCACAACCTTTTCTGGGTTGCTTAATACCTGTACTCCCAACTTTTCAAACATAGTTTGATGTTCTGCTTCTTGAAGCAAAGTAATTAAGTTTTCAACTTGATAATGTTTGCCTAAAACCATTGTCATCAGATTTACAGCGTCATCTTTAGTAGTAGCAATAATCCCATCAGCCTTGGCTACATTTGCTTCTTCTAAAATGTTTTTCTGAGCAATATCGGCATGAAACACCTGGACATCAAACTGTTGCATGATCTCTCTAGCTCGTTGTTCTTGCTTTTCAATTACTGCAACTTTGTGTCCCTGCTCTTTAATAATAGAAACTAATTGTTTACCCACGGCACTAGCACCAACAATAATTAGATACATCTCTATCTAGCTAAAATTATGATTATTAATTTGTTTCCTGATGTTTAATAGACGATGAATAGCAAATGTCATCAAGAACTGATTTATTTTAAACAAGCAATTATCAATGGACAATTGATAATTGATAATTGATAATTGATAATTAGTTACTTTAGTCTAAGATCTCTTCGTAAACGTCAGAAATAAAAGAAAAATGTTTCGGCAATTCCAATCCTCTTCCTTTTAAAGGTAGGTAATTGTTCATTGTTCATTGTTCATTGTTCATTGTTGAATGCCAAACTAAATTATCACTAATTTTTTATAGTGAAAAAATTATCTGAAAACCACATCTGATTTTTCAGACATTACCGTAAATATAAACTAAACCTTAAAATTTCAGATATACCTCTAGACAGAGTTTGCTATTGCTAGCTCTTTATTTTGGCTACTTGCCCCAGAATACTCTTTCCCCAAGACGGGTCGGTACAAAG
>JBCCDL010000046.1:0-15273 GCA_039030815.1 Cyanobacteria bacterium P01_A01_bin.83
AGTAGTGATCGCCAAATTAAATTGTGGCAAAGTAATTTTTAACCTGGAAAAATAATCAATCAGTTGCAAACATACAGGTTTTGAAGTTATACCTGAGATTAAGCTAATGGTGAGGGGCTAACCTGCCCCGTTCAATAATTACTAATTTTTGAGTCTTCAATTATTTTTAACAGATGAAATACACCGACCTGCAACAAAGATTAAAACAGTATCAAGTAGCAGGATTAGTCATAATTAAATTAAATGCGACTAAAACTATCTTGGAGGCTGAGTATCAGCGTTGCTTAAAATTAGGAATGTCCCAAAGCGATTTGGAGAGATTAGCAGCCATTAATAATTATGAAGATCTTGAATTGATTGCGACTGTAGAAATTAAGGCTCGTCCTGAATCTTTTCCTCTGTCAATAATTAAAGCCAAAACTTATAATTTAGGCAAGGTGGATAGCCTTCAGGAATTAAAATTAGCTTTTCCTATTTTTAACGATAATAAGTATGATTTTCGTACCAAAATTTCTTGGTCACAATGTGCTTATACTATTGATAATTTAACCAAAGATTCTCAAGAGTTTACTAAATTTAAGCAAGAGGTTCAAGATTTTATTACGGCGATTAAGCAGCAGCGATATCATCAACTGACAGGGGATACAGCAGTGGTAGAAGCCTCTGATGATCTAGCCAATTATATTAGCTGGTGGAAGGGCGCTCAGTGGGAATATACTTTAGCAACCAAAGTCTCAACTTTAGATTTATTAAAACGAGCTTGGTTAGAACAATATTTTGCCCAGCATGAATTAAGCCAATTACTAAAATATAGCCCAATTGAATGAAGCTCAGTTAAGATATTACACTTTGTAAAACCTTTATTATGACTGTATCCAAACCGATTAAGTTGCAAAATAGTCTACAGCAAATTATTCAAACCTGGAAAGATCAAATAATTTGCTTTTCGCCTCAAGGATCAGGATACAGCGCCTATTTTGTTGATAAAAGAGATGGCAGTCCTATTAATTATATTCAAGCTAGTTGTGATGAATTACGTCATTTAGGCACCAACTATAATTCTCTTTTAAATAAGATTAAAGATCAGTATTACGGTTATTTAAAAGAAGCAGTTCTTAATACTATAAAATACGAAGCTACCAGAAGAGTAGTTAGAAAACAGCACGAATGGATTCAATCTAGCTATAAACTTATTATTGCCCAAAAAGAATTAAATCTGGAACAGCAGTCTAGCGACATGGAGAATTTGAAGCAAATAATTAGCTCTCAAAAGCTAGAAATCGCCAAAATCAAGCAAGAATGTCGTGGACAATTAGCTGCAATTCAGGCAGAAGCCAAAATCAAGCAAAAAGAGGCAGAGATCGAACAAAAAAATAGTGAAATCGCTCGCTTAAATCAACAGCTACAGGCATGCGATCGCGAAATTACTAGCCTTAAATCAGAATTAAGCAACGGCTTACAAGAACTAAAACTTAAATACAAGGGCTTAATAACTCAGTTGATTATCAGCAATCGGTCAAAACATCAGACAAATAGTAAAAATAAGAGTTTACAGGCTTGTCAAAATATTTTTATCAAAGCTCAAAGAAAAATTAATGTACTACAGTGCGAAAACAAGCTTCTAAAGCAAGAAAATATTGAACTACAGGGTAAAGTTAAAATGCTTAGAATTTGATCGCTGATTACTGATAAAGTGACACTCCAGCAGCCCTTTAGGCGTGCTGGCTTCTAAACAACATTGATACTTTGGGCCCAAATCAAATGATTTCTCTCAGATGAGGTGCTTGAGGTATCAACTGATTTTAGACTACGTTGGCGCGTCTCGATCTTGTATCTTTGTGTCATGAGTTTTGCCGCTAGTAGTAGGGCTTCAAACCAAAATTTTCTGGTCTTTGGAACTAGCTGCTAGGTTTTTTCGGGTGCATCGCTTCTTTTTTCCTGAGTAATTCTCCTTCTGCTTTTCAGCATTTTTAGGACGAGATATCGGTCTTTGTGTCCCATCGACAATCACTTCTTTCACTGTCGGAAAATGTTCGAGAAATTCCTCGATACTATGGATTTGTCTTAGGGGCAGTACCTTTTTTTCACCTAAAACCCTTTCTAAAATTGGTTGGAGGCGATGCATCTATTGGCTTATGAGCGGTCAAAATCGCATAATACTGCGGCTAAATCAAACGTCGGATAGCATTTGAAATAAAATAGAATATAGAACAATTTCTCTTTAGTGCTTTGCAATCTAGGTTTGCGACCTCCTCCTCTATTTGTGATTCTTGGCTTTTCTTTGTGATCTGCTTCGACACAATACACTAGTTCAAACTTTTCCCACAATGTCTCAAAGGCTTTTCTGTTCAGTCCTGTAGTTGCTCTTAAGAGTCTATCTTGCGTTAAAATTCTGCCAATATTCAGCATTCAAGGAGGTATTTAATCATTGTTCCTTGCCCATTATTCCACTATTTCGCAACAAGTCTATTGAGTAACGAATAATGAGTAATGAGTAGGAAATAGAGAGTATCAAAAACCTATCTCATCTTCTCGACATGCGGGACAGGCTGAAAAATTTAGAGTGGGAAATTTTGATAAAATCTAAAGATTATCTTTATGTATCCTCCCGCCCATGAAATCTGACTACCTGGAGAGTATTCTCAATGCCCGCGTTTATGATGTGGCACAAGAATCGCCCTTGGAATATGCTCCCAACTTATCAACCAGACTAAATAATAAGCTGCTGTTAAAACGCGAGGATATGCAGTCAGTCTTTTCTTTTAAATTGCGAGGTGCATATAACAAGATGGCACAGTTACCTGCTGAAATTTTAAAGCAGGGAGTAGTTGCGGCATCGGCAGGGAATCATGCTCAAGGAGTTGCCTTAGCGGCAAAGCGTTTAGGTACGACGGCAATTATTGTTATGCCAGTAACGACACCTCAAGTAAAAATAGATGCGGTACAAGCTCGTGGAGGTCATGTAGAGCTTCATGGAGATACCTATGATGATGCTTGTGCTTATGCCAAACAGCTTTGCCAATCAAAAGGTTTAACTTTTATTCATCCCTTTGACGATCCTGATGTGATTGCGGGACAAGGTACGATTGGCATGGAAATTTTACGCCAGTATCAGCAGCCAATTCACGCTATATTTGTCGCTATTGGGGGAGGGGGTTTGATCGCAGGGATCTCCGCATATATCAAGCGATTACGCCCCGAAATTAAGATTATTGGCGTAGAACCTGTTGATGCTGACGCGATGTATCGATCGCTCAAGGCAGGATATCGAGTTTGCTTACCTAGAGTGGGTTTATTTGCTGATGGTGTGGCAGTGCGAGAGGTGGGAGCAGAAACTTTTCGCCTCTGTCAGGATTATGTTGATGAGATTATTTTGGTGGATACGGATGATACCTGCGCGGCAATTAAAGATGTTTTTCAGGATACTCGTTCTATCTTAGAACCAGCAGGAGCATTAGCGATCGCAGGAGCTAAAGCCTACGTTGAGCGAGAAAATATTACAGGGGAGACTTTAGTAGCGATCGCCTGTGGGGCAAACATGAACTTTGATCGACTACGATTTGTCTCTGAAAGGGCAGAATTAGGGGAACGCCGTGAGGCAATCTTTGCTGTCACCATCCCTGAAGAAAGGGGCAGCTTCCTTAAATTTTGTGAATGTATTGGCAAGCGTAATTTGACTGAGTTCAACTATCGAATTTCTGATGATCACAAAGCTTACATTTTTGTTGGTATCCAAATTAAAGATCGTGCTGATGCGGCTTCTATTGTCACCAATTTTGAGTCTCATGGATTTAATACTATAGATCTTACAGATGATGAATTGGCGAAAATGCACCTGCGTCATATGGTAGGAGGGCGATCGCTATTAGCAAAAAATGAGTTGCTGTATCGTTTTGAGTTTCCCGAACGTCCAGGGGCATTAGTTAAGTTTCTTAGCAGCATGAGTTCTAATTGGAACATTAGTCTCTTCCACTATCGCAACCATGGTGCTGACTATGGGCGGATTGCGATTGGCATGCAGGTACCACCTGATGAAATGACGGCATGGCAGCAGTTTCTTAACTCTATAGGGTATCGTTATTGGGACGAAAGCTCAAACCCCTCCTACAAATTGTTTTTAAGTTGAGTATCAATCAGGAATTGTTATTCTCTTTGTTCAAACCTGACAGGTTGATAGCTATCGGTAGATTTAATTGTCGAAATTTTAGCCGAATCCTGATTGATACAGCCATCTTGCCGTTCGACAACATACTGGCAGACCCGCGCCCACAGCTTGGTGCGATCGCCAGGCTGACCAGCACTAAATATTACCTCTCGATCATTTTTGATTTTGACCTGACAAACTGGGCAAGTTTCAATGTTTTCAGAAGACATAGTTGATCTAGTTTGTTTACCTAATGACAATACGTTATGGCAATTTGCAAACATAATACAGCGCAGCCTTTTAAGAAATAATAAAGAAATAGATTAGCTGTCATCAGAATTATGTCTTACCGATGGAGAATACCATGTCAATTACTGCGACCACAAGGGTACGCAGCTTGTAACTAACCGCTAATTAGTCGTTACAATTAATTTGGTTGGTACGAAGGTGCTGATCACTACAATTGAAATTAAATTGAGCGATTAAAGAATTGAAAGTACGATAAATTGATTAACTGCCAATACTATAAGAGATGAAGGCTTAATCAAATTTTATAACTGTGTTATATTACTTAAGAAATTTCACTGCCATTGAATGTTGAAGCTTTATCCTTTTTTAGTAGCTTGGCTACCTAATATACCACTATACAATTACGTCTGTAGCAAATAGATATATACATTACATTAATGTGTATATACTTGCTCTACAGTATTTTAGGTCAGGTTATTCACCTTAATATTAAGGACATAACAATAAAGCATGGGGAACCTGGGTTGACTTGGTCACCGTTACACCGCCGTAAAACGACGGTGCCTGCGGTGACTTCGTAAACACCAACTTATATCAAGTCAGCGTTACTAAACCAGGCTGGGGCAAAATCAACAGGCAAATACTTTATAAACAGTAGTTTAATTAAATCAACCATCTATGAGTACGCAGGTTATTACCAAAGAAAAAACAGATATTCAAGACTACAAAGTAGCAGATATCTCCCTCGCAGATTGGGGACGCAAAGAAATCGCCATTGCAGAAGGTGAAATGCCCGCACTAATGACGATTCGTTCTAAGTATAGTGAAAGCAAGCCATTGCAAGGAGCAAAAATTATTGGCTGTATTCACATGACAATTCAAACGGCAGTTTTGATTGAAACCTTAGTGGAACTTGGTGCCCAAGTACGCTGGTCTTCTTGTAACATCTTTTCTACTCAAGACCATGCTGCTGCTGCAATCGCTGCTGCGGGAATCCCCGTCTATGCTTGGAAAGGAGAGACTGAAGAAGAATATATTTGGTGTATTGAACAGACTTGTAATACTCCCGAAGGAGAACTATGGGACGCCAACATGATTTTAGATGATGGTGGTGATTTGACTGGTCATATCCACGAGAAGTATCCTCAGATGCTAGACAAGATTCATGGTGTTACTGAAGAAACCACAACTGGAGTTCACCGTCTTTGGGAAATGCTGGAACACGGCGAATTAAAAATCCCCGCCATCAACGTTAACGACTCTGTTACTAAGGCAAAAAATGATAACAAATATGGTTGTCGTCATAGCTTAAATGATGCGATCAAACGTGGTTTAGATCACTTGATGGCTGGTAAAAAAGCTTTAGTTATTGGCTATGGTGACGTAGGCAAAGGTTCTGTGGCTTCCTTGAAGCAAGAAGGCATGGTAGTTAAAGTTGCCGAAGTAGATCCTATTTGCGCTATGCAGGCTTGTATGGATGGTTTTGAAGTTGTCTCACCTTACATCAACGGTGTTAATGACGGTACTATCGACAGCATCAACAAAGAACTTTTAGGTTCTTTAGATATGGTTGTTACCGCAACAGGTAACTTTAACGTCTGTGACTCTAACATGTTGACCTGTCTCAAGAAAGGTGCAGTTGTTTGTAACATTGGTCACTTCGATAACGAAATTGATACAGCTTTCATGCGTCGTGAATGGCGTTGGCAGGAAGTTAAGCCTCAAGTACACCAGGTATATCGTAGCGATGATCCTCAAGATTTCTTGCTGCTGTTATCTGAAGGTCGTTTAGTTAATTTAGGCAATGCCACAGGACACCCTTCCAGAATTATGGATGGTTCCTTTGCTAACCAGGTATTAGCACAAATGTTCTTATATGAGCGTAAGTTTGCTGACTTGCCTGAAGCGCAAAAAGCTGATGCCATTAAAGTAGAAGTGCTACCCAAGAAATTAGACGAGGAAGTTGCACGCTACATGGTTGCTGGCTTTGATGGAGTAATCACTCAGTTGACTGAGAAACAAGCTAAGTATATCAGTGTTCCAGTGGAAGGTCCTTTTAAAACTGATGCTTACAAATACTAAGTTGTAATAGCTGGTTTGGTTTAGCTAGATCTTTACCAAAATATAGTTTTAGATTAAGGTGGGCATTGCTCACCTTTTCTTTTGTACGTTTCATATAATATTTTTTAAAATTCCCATGGCAAAACTATCAGTAGAATTAAATCGCTATTTTTTTGAAGAAGTTAGAGAGAAAAATGTTACTTTACTTGATATTTTAAATCTGACAGAAGAACGGATATTTGGCTTTTTACTGGCAGTTTTATCCTTACCTTCTGCTTTACCTTTACCTGCTCCTGGTTACTCGATTCCTTTTGGCATAGCAATGCTTTTCTTAGCAATTCAGCTAATTATCGGACGCGATCGCCCTTGGCTACCTGATAAGATGCTCAAAGGTTCAATGAAGCTGGAAACAGTGCAGAAATTCGTCAAAATGGGGATGCCTTGGATCAGAAGAATTGAAAACGTTACTAAACCCCGTAAAGCTTATCTCTGTAATAGTTTGCCAGGAAGAGTTATCTTGGGAATAGCGATCGCCCTAATGTCAATTTCGATGATGATTCCTATTCCTGGAACCAATACTCTACCTGCGATCGGTATTTTTGTAATTGCTTTTGGCTTATTGGAAGACGATGGGCTAGTCTGTATTGCAGGACTGTTTATCTGCGCTATGGGGGCAGCTTTAACAACATCAATTTTGGTTTTTGGTAAGGTGGCAGTAGAACGTTTTATCGCTTTAATTAAGGATCTTGTCTTTAATTTGATTTAATTCTAAGTCTAAGTTGGAAGCATTTTAATTTAGGGCGTTGGTGAATGCGTAATTATTGCTGTTCTTTCTCTCTTTAGAAAATCAAACCTGAATTGAAAAAGCTAATAGCTTAGAGCTGCACGACGCTTTGCGTCGAAGCGTCGAGTTAAGCGCGACTTGAGCCATTAGGCTCTGCGCTACTAACTATAATCTTCTGTAAGTTTAAGCTACTAGCCCAAAAGGATTGGACAAATAATCGGCAGTGTATTCTACTAAAGCGATCGCATTTTCGTAAAGCATCCTTTTAGGACCCAATATGCCGACACTGCCTACGGGAACGTCATCTTGATAATAGTTTGCCGAAATTAAGGCACAGGTACGCATCGGTTCTAAATGGTTTTCAATGCCAATTTTGATGCTAACTCGCTTGAAAGAATCTTCAAACTCAGGCAAAGTGAAAATTACTGGCGATAATTGGTCTTGCTGTTCTTCTAGCAATGATAGTAGGGTTTGTACCTGCTGTAGTTGAGAAAACTCAGGCTGACGTAATAATTCTGCTATACCATGAATCACCATCGGACTGGAATTACTAGTTTGAAAAGCAAGCTTTAGCTGATCCAAAAGTGTTTCGAGAAATCCTGCATATTGAGAAAATTGGCGGTCTATTTGCGCCCAATCCAAGGCACAAATTTCTGTAAAGGAACATCCTCTCAATTCTTGATCAAGAAAGTTCGATAGCAGTTGTAGTTCCCGTTCAATAATCGATTCCTCTACTTGATCCTCCTGTAGGGGAGATTCCATGATAATTGATTGAGTTTGATAACAATCAGTGACCACAATCAACATTACCTGATTGGCAGCTACTCTAACTAGCTGCAAGTGGCGCAGTGTACTATTCAGATTCTGTGGTAGGGTGATTAGAGCAATATATCCGCTTAAAGTGGCTAAGATTTTAGCAGCTCGTTGTAACAAAGCCTCAAAACTAGCTTTGGCAATTTGCAATTCCTGTTGCAAGATTTTTTGAATTGCCTTATTAATTTTATTGTTAGGCACGATTAGATGATCGACGTAGGCACGATAGCCCGAATCTGAGGGGACTCTACCAGCAGAAACATGAGGCTGATAAAGTAACCCTGCTGCTTCTAAATGACCCATAACGTTGCGAATCGTAGCAGAACTAACGTTGAAATCGTATTCCTGCGCCAAAGTTTTGGAAGCTACTGGTTCAGCAGTGGCAATATAGTGTTTTATAGTGGCTTTCAATATATTTTGATGTCTAGTTGTCAGATCTGATTGGTTTACCATTAAAATATTTAGATTTATTTATAAATTAGTAATTGTTAAAGAAATTTAAAATTTTGCTAGGTATAATTTGTCATTTAGGCTTTTGGAGTTGAATGATTACTAGTAAGTAATCTTTAGATTATCTTAATAGCGATTAATGTTGGAATCGACGAACTGAGAATAAGCATCTATCCCGCCTATAACATTTTGTACTTGAGAAAATCCTCTCATCGATAGCCATTGACAAAGTTGAGCTGATCGCATTCCATGATGGCATATGACAATTGTTTTCGCTTCTGGCTTGAGTTCGGATAAGATCTGAGATGACCATTGTTCAAACTCACTTAAAGGGTAAATCTGAAAGCCTTCAATCTGAGCGATCGCTACTTCTCTTCTTTCTCGAACATCAATTAACTGTAAGTTTGAATCAGACTCAGCTAATAGAATTGCTAGCTGGTTTACATCGATTTCGGGAATAGAATAATGCATGTTTGTCAACTCGGTATTTTTAAAATATCTAACTAGAAACTAATTTTCTCTTAGTTTGCTTGCCATTGATTGTTTATTTTTAACGAATAAACAGTACTTATGTGAGTAGCAATGTTTACAGTTGCCGTTTTTAGGCATTTGATTTAATGAATCGTTCTTGTTTAAAGATCTTAGCAGCGAGTGCCATTACTATCTTGCTGATTTGGAGTTGTGTTGCCCTTACAAGATTTAAAGTCTATCAATAAAGACATAATGGATGTCTTTGATTTAGGTCTTTCAAATAATTTACAATTTAGATATATCCAAATGAAGATTTCGATTGTCTTAAAAACTATTGGTTTTAAACTAGATGCGGTTTAAGCTGATGGCACAAAATGTATCTCTGATCTGATGCAAATAGAGCAGACTGCCTCTATATTGAGGGAATGTCAATATTGAGTTTTAAAGCTGGATTATTTTCCCAGCGATCGCCAACGTGAGTATAGATGCTGGTAGTACGTGGGTCTCTATGCCCTAGCAAATCTTGAACCTGACGTAAATCTGCCCCAGATCTTAAAGCTAATGTACCAGCGGTGTGTCGCAGACTGTGAGCAGAAATAGTTCTACCGGTCGTATGTTTTAAATGAGCCTGGGACAAGTAAATATCGATGACGGATCTAATGCCGCGACGAGAGATTCTTTTGCCCTGAGAATTGGCGCTGGTGGCAATAAAGAGAGGAGTTGCTGGTTTTAATACTTCGCCGCTAGACTCTCTATGATGTAAATATTCAACTACTAGCCTGGCAATATCTGGAGTTAGAGGAACAACTCGAATACTTCTTTTCCCATCAACCCTGATACCTAAATTACTCCCCTGTCTGACTAAGCTAGCAATATTAGCACGATGTAGTTCGACAGTTCTAGTTCCTTCCAAAGCCATGATTGCCAGCATTGCTCGATCTCGGGCAGATTTTAAGCTACCATCCCGAGGTATTGTGCTTAATAGCGTTTCGACCTCTGTTTGTTCGAGAAAGGTAATTTTTTCAGCAGGATCAGATTTTTCGCGGGGTGGCTTAACCCCTGCTGCTGGATTAATTGCAATTAAACCCTTTTCTACCGCAGCCTGATAAAAACGGCGCACTACTGCCAACTTTAAAGCGATCGTCGCTGGTTTATACTGTTGCTGCTTAATCATCCAATGACGATACTTTTTAATATCATCTTTAATTAAAGTAGCAGGATTTAACTGACGGCGATCGCACCACTGGAGAAATTGATGAAGCTGTCTGGTGTAAGTTTTTAGGGTATCTGCTGAAGCATCTCCTGCGCTCACGTCTATGTTGAGAAATTCAGCAAAAACTACCAGTAAGTTATTAGTGGTAACAGTGCTAAGTTGTGGCGAATTGGTAGCAGCTAGCATCAGTTGTTGGTTTTAGATTTGGCATGATTTTAGCATATGCCTTTAAACTCTTAATTTCAAACAAGTGAGTAACCACAGTTCCCTTTTAGTTTAATCTAAAGTTAAATCATAGTTAATCATCTATTAACTATAATGCTTTAGTTCTAGAAATATCCGTAGTTAGCTAGAGCAGATTAAATGAGTCAGGAATCAGATAATGGAAAAAATGGATTCTTATATCCTAAAGCGAATTATCGAGGCAAATTATCGCCAGATAATCCGCAAAACTTAGTATTTAATGCCAATCTACAAGAATTTGCTCAAAAAGTAGCTTTCATCTGCGGCTTGGAAACTAACGGTAAAATATCGGCGCAAGAAGCTTATGATCGCATCAAAGACCTATGGCATCAGTTAGAAAGCTCAAAACAAGAGTTACTTGATATTCCTGAAGAGGATTGACGTCATTACAGAGCAAAATCACAGGTAAAGATATTTAGAAATCGGTAGTTATCACATAATCTTTGCTAAGTTTCAGCTTTGAAGCTGGAATTGCTCCATGTCGTAAATAACGTGGCTAATTGGCTTGAACATCAGTATTTATCAAGAGCAATAATTACAGTCAGCGATATCTTTAATGATTACCAAAGATGTCCCTAATACGATAAATTGGTCTTCTTTGAGATTCGTGGTAAGTACGCATTAATAGTTCGGTGACTAAACCAAAACAAAATAAATTAACTCCAGTGATAATTAATAATACCGCTAAAATCAGTAACGGGCGATCGCCGATGTTTTGATTAAAGAACAGCTTGACTATAGTTAAATACGAACCCATGGCAATTCCCAAAGCCAGAGAAATCAAGCCTCCCAAACCAAATACATGCATGGGTCGAGTCAAGAATTTTTTCATGAAGTAAACCGTGAGCAAATCCATGACCACCCTAATAGTTCGCCCTAACCCATATTTACTCTGCCCAAAACGTCTGGCATGATGACGTACAGGGACTTCTGTAATTCTTGCCCCTTCAATATAGGCTAATGCAGGTAAAAAGCGATGGAGTTCGCCGTAGAGATTCATATCAGCAATTAACTCTGCCCGATATGCCTTAAGAGAACAACCATAATCGTGCAATTTTACTCCAGTTACCTTGGCAATAATCATGTTAGCGATCTTAGAGGGTAACAATCTGGTTAATGCCCCATCCTGTCTCTTTCTACGCCAACCACTAACAAGATCATATCCTTCCTCCAATTTTGCCAAGAGCATAGGAATATCAGCAGGATCGTTTTGTAAATCTCCGTCTAGTGTGACAATTACTTTGCCCGCCGCTGCTTCAAAACCTGCCGCCATGGCTGGAGTTTGACCGTAGTTACGACGCAGAATAACTGCTTTGAGGTCAATTCTGCTGTTGGCGAGAGTAGTCAATACCTGAGTTGAGCCATCTTTGGAACCATCATCAACACAGATAATCTCGTAGCTTAAATTAGTGATAACAACAGCATCGGCGATCGCCTGTACCAATGTTTCAATACTCTCAGATTCGTTGTAGATCGGCACAACTACCGACAAATCTAGCTGCGGCACATCAATAACGGAGGAGACATGACGATTTTTTAGTGATGAAATTGCCATAGAAAAATTAATAATAAAAGGAGATCTAGACAAACTACAACAATGTGTTGCAATTAGTAATTTGCTTATTTTTATAGATTATCTAGCATTAAATATCGCTTGTCACTAAATTCGTTTGCTCAAAGGCTGGATTTGTCTTGGAGTATCTGATCGAGTTAGTAAAAGTAATAGGCAATATTATTAACTTGTTAACGAAATTCAGCTTACTATCTCAGTAGTATTTTAATTGTGTCCAAGGGGCAATATTCTCTGTTATTATAATGAAACTGCATTTGGAGAGGTGGCAGAGTGGTCGATCGCGCTCGACTTGAAATCGAGTGTACGCAAGTACCGTGGGTTCGAATCCCACCCTCTCCGTACTTTTAGAGCTAATGTACGTCGAATGTACTCGCGTACATTTGTGTACATTAACTAATTATTTGTCATCGGTAACAAATTAATGTCGCTTTAACAGATTAAATGTCTTTTTAACAAATTAGTGTCGTTCAGCTTCCTAATAAAGATAACTTATAGGAAAGGGTGGGATTCGCTTTCAGTTTTTTAAAAAATTTCTTCTTCTTGCTCGAAGATGATTCAGTAACCACTACCATAGTATACCCATACCCTTATTGCTGGGAGCGCACCTTATTCCTACTAATCAAATTAGTAGCAGCATCAGGGCAAGCAGTTACCAGGGTCAGAAAGCAAGATTATTTTAAATAATCAAACTAACCCACATTTTTCGCAGAACAGAGGTTTAGAACATGAACTACGGCGCGGTGTATTGAGAAAGGATCTAAACCAAAAATGGTAAGAGACTCGCTCAATTTAATCAAAGGTGAAATTGTTGTCGCAACTCTATAAGTCAAAAACCTGACTATACATTGTTTTTACAATCGATTTTGTCCAACCTCAGAAAAAACCTTGAATTTCTCTGATGATAGAGCCAAAATAATTTCTTCTAAAGCTGTGAATGTTAATTCGATACTGCTTGGCATATTTTTTTTGTCCTTCCTCATAGCCAGGAATTTTAGTCTCAGCTTTGGCTTTAATTTCACTTTGGACTATTTCTCTCATGTCTTCAATTTTGGGTACAGCGATCGCGCTGACTTGATATTGTTTAGCTAGTTCAACAATAGCTTTGGCAATTAATCGATCTACATATTTACCCAAATTAGATTCGCCTTTTTGGTTATCGGCAGAACGTTTTTGAGCAAGTTTGACCAATGTGAATTAGCGATGCAGCGAGGTCTTGGGGGTTTCCCCGCAGCACGCGAAGCGTGCAAGCGTCGCTAGACGCGACTTCGAGCTTCGCTCGTGCAGCGACTGCATCAAGACGCTATGAAGTGGTGTAGTGATTGCGCTGAATTTATTCCTACTACTTTGGCTATCTCTGGTAATGACTTTCTCTTAATTGGTGGCAGCGCGTCCGCGCAGTTCTTCGCGCTAGCGCACGACTAGGAAGCTTTCGCTTCCGCATTCCTTGATGTAGATATTTGAAACATTCATAATTTCTTACATCAGAAAACAAGTCATTATAAGAGTCACAATATCAATCTATTATAGAGACTATAGGTATCGGCGATTTGCGAAGCATAGCCGAAGGCATCGCTTTAAATGTTTGAGAATCTGTAATTCTACATCCATTGCCCTCTTTGCCTCACAGCTCCTAAAAATTTCTTTGATTATAATTTATTTTTCGGAAAGTGACAGAAGAGGGATATATTTATCAATTTAAATTAATGGTAATAGACTCTTAATTTAAGGCTGCCAGACTAAAAAATAGCCCCAAATGAATTATCGATAGTTGAAATTACTCCAATTTCTACAAGGCAAATTGTAGCGAAGTATTTTCGGGTTTGAGGCGCTTGAATGTCTTTAAAAGTCTTAGTCTTAGCAATTCAAAAATTAGGAGGGTAGCTTGTCGTGGAAACAGTTGTGATTAACGAAATTCGCATTGATCAGCCAGGTAGTGACGAAGGCGAATTTTTCGAGCTTGCTGGGGAACCAGGAATTGCCTTGGACGATCTGACTTATGTTGTCCTCGGTGATAGCGACGAAGGGGGAAGCGGTGTCATTGAAGCAATCGTTGAACTCAATGGTCAAGCTATTCAAGACGATAGTTTTTTTGCTGCGGGAGAAGACACCAATCCTTTTATCGCCAGTTTGGATTTGGTAGGTGAGTTTGGTTCTCCTGGAGGACTTTTAAACTTTGAAAATAGCGACAACGTAACGCATTTTTTGGTAAGTAACTTTACAGGTTCTGACGATCAAGATTTGGATACTGATGACGATGGGGTATTAGACATCGTTCCTTGGGATGAGGTGATCGATAGCGTAGCTTTGATTGAGAGCCTTGATGAAGGAGAAGAAGTTTACAGCGATATTCAAGTAGGTCCTGATGGTACGTTCGTTCCAGGCATTGTATTTCGTGAACCTGATCTTACTGGTGATTTTTCCATTGGGGAGTTTAGCTTTGGTGTAGATGATACTCCAGGGGAACCAGTCGAACCTATTCTAGGCGAACCTGTAGATGCAGCTATTTTTGAGATCCAAGGTGCTGGTCACGTTTCACCGTTAGTTAGCCAGACGGTCACAACCACAGGGGTAGTTACCGCGATCGCCGAGTCTGGTTTTTTTCTGCAAGATCCAGCAGGAGATGGTGATGATGCCACCTCCGACGCAATTTTTGTAGAGACAGAAAGTATCGATGACATTACTATTGGCAATGAACTGGAAGTAGTTGGGGTAATCCAAGAGGCGGTTGATGGCGGTTTGGGAGTTACCCAAATTGTCATCCCTGAAATTACTGTTTCATCAGAAAGTGCCGAAGTTCCTGCCCCAGTTGTCATTGGTGGTGATGGTCGCGTTGTTCCTAATGAGTTTATTGTTAGTCCTGACGAATTTGATTTTGATTTTAGTGAAGGAATTCCCACTAGTGAGGAGTTTGTTGAGGCAGGAGGTACTATTAACCTCAACTTGCCTGAAGTCGGCAACGCCAATTTTGATCCTGAAGAGGATGGAATTGACTTCTACGAATCCTTGGAAGGAATGCAGGTGACTCTCAACGATGCCCTTGCTGTTCAGCCTTCTGCCCCTCCTGGAGGACCAGGCTTTACCTTCAACGATGATGCTCTCAACGTGGTTGTCGATGGCGGTGCAGCTTCCGATAGTCTTAATGATAGCGACGGTGTAACTATTGGAGTCGACGCGACTGATATTTTCTCTGCTGATGTCAATCCCGAACGGATTGAAATTGATTTTAAAGAGGCGCTGATCGACCTTGAGGACTTCGACACGGTTATTTCTCA
>JBCCDL010000047.1:0-15245 GCA_039030815.1 Cyanobacteria bacterium P01_A01_bin.83
ACTTCCAAATTCTAAAAGGCTTGCCATCAAAACCGCAGCGAATCTGACTATAAAAGACTGTACCAGGATCGTCAAACTGCATCACAATTGCTACAGGGATAGCAATGATTACAGTAAGTGCCAAGCCAATAATTGCACCAAGTATATCTAACATGCGCTTGGCTTTGCTGACTACTGAAGGATGAACGCGACGTTCAACACGCGAAGGCGCAATTCTTATATTTCCACGATGAAGGTTGGCAGGAGAAGTCATAAAGAAGAATTTAAAAGCTAGATTATATAGTTAGTACAGTTCATTTGTGCTGTTTATGCAATATTATTTGTTTCAGACTGTACATCGCCACAAACTTAGTCGCAGTTCACTAAATCTTTAAAAAATAATTGGTTAATTTAAAGTTTGTGTATCTTTTTTCACTACATAACGTCAGTTCAGGATGGGAAAATCAATCTATTGGAAGTAGCTATCAGCGCACAAAGCAGAGCTTTGCCAGTCATCTGGCGAGGAACATGCGGCACAGAGCCTGGTGCGCGTAAGCGCTGCGCTATTAGCCCCTAAGCTGTTTATAGTTCCAGATAATTAGAGAATATTAATTTGGCTGTCAACAAAAAAGGAAGTGTTGATTAAAATCTAACCAAAGTCAAATATCAGGAGATGTCAATATTGTTATGTCTATAATCTAAAATCGGGAATGGGAATGATACTACCTCCATCTAGTAAGACCACCGAAGATCTTGCTTTTACTAGATAATGATTGTCATAAATTTTCATAGCGGATGAGGTATCAGCAATATCCTCGGGTGCTGCCAGAGAGGTATCTACAATACGATGCCAAAAATTATAAAGCTTGAGTGACGGTAACTCAAACTCCAGAGGTTTCCAATAGGCGTTAAAAATGATGTGTAATCGCTCATTACTGCGAGGATGACATAAGGAAAAAGCTAAACAGTGAGAGTCTTCACTCCAGTCAGGTTGACCTAGACGCTGCCCGTGCCAAATGATGTGAGGTTTAGAACTGACTTTACTTACTTGAAGGAATTTCTCCTCCTTAAAAATAGCTAGTCCTTGAGAAAAGTGAATCAGCTTCTTGACAAAACGCAACAGTCCACTATTTTTTTCAACCAAACTCCAGTCAAACCAACTTAGCTCATTATCTTGACAATAAGCATTATTGTTGCCTAATTGAGTATGCCTAATTTCATCTCCCATCAACAACATCGGTGTTCCCTGGGACATAAATAAAACAGTCAGAAAATTCTTGATTTGCCGCCAACGTAATTCATTAACCTCTTGATCAGCCGTAACCCCCTCAGAGCCAGAGTTCCAACTAAAGTTATCATTTGCTCCATCTCGACTGTTTTCTCGATTAGCTTCGTTGTGCTTTTCATTGTAAGAAACTAAATCATTAAGAGTAAAACCATCATGACAGGTAACAAAATTGACGCAGCGGTTAATATCAGTATCCAGACGGACGTAGATATCGGGACTAGCCAAGATACGAGCTGCTAAATTATTTATCGCACCGCGATCGCTTTTGACAAAACGTCGGATATCATCTCTAAAGGGACCATTCCATTCGGAAAACCAGTCTGCTTGAGCAACAAACTTACCTACATGATATAAACCTGCCGCATCCCAAGCTTCGGCAATTAATTTACTCCCCGCTAACACAGGATCGGATTCAATAATCGAGAGAATTTTTAAGGCTCCTGCATCTTCAATTGGCTCTCCATATACATCACGGGACAAAACCGAAGCTAGGTCAAAGCGAAAACCATCCACATGCATCTGGGAAACCCAGTACCGCAAACAATCGACGATCAACCTCCCCCCCACAGGATGATTGCCTTTAAAGGTGTTGCCACAACCGCTATAGTTCTTATACTCTGCTAGATTATCTTCGAGAATATAATAAGTCTGGTTATCCAATCCTCTGAAGGAGAGAGTAGGACCATTTTCATTACCCTCTGCGGTGTGATTGAACACCACATCTAAAATTACCTCAATGCCCGCTCGATGTAGAGCTTTAACCATGTCACGGAACTCATCTACCGCCCCTAGGGGATCTCGATGAGAACTATAACCTCGGTGCGGGGCAAAGAAGCCAATAGTACTATAACCCCAGTAATTTTTTAACCCAGGACGAACATCTTGGGGATCAAACTGGTGAACAGGAAGTAATTCCACTGCGGTAATACCCAATTCTTTCAGATAAGGAATTTTTTCAATCAAGCCAGCATAGGTTCCCTGTTTTTCAGGAGCCACACCAGAATTAGGGTTACGGGTAAAACCGCCGACGTGCATTTCATAAATTACGGTACAAGAATAAGGAGTCCTGGGGTGCTGATCTTCCTCCCAATCATAGCTACCAGGATCAACTACCACTCCTTTTAACGCTTGGGCGCAATTGTTACCAGGGCGAGATGCCGCCTGACGATTATAAAATTCTTCCCCTACAATAGCCCTAGCATAGGGATCGAGCAGCACTTTAGTTTTGTCAAAACGATTTCCTGTTTCAGGGGCAAATTCTCCATAAGCTCGATAAGCATAAATTTGTCCTGCCTTCAAATCAGGCACAAAAACATGCCAGTAGTGATAAGTTTTATTGTGCTGTGGGTCAAGCTTAATTACATAAGTGGGTTTTGCGACTTGAGCAGTATTGAATAGTAATAAATCAATCGCCGACGCGGTTTGGGAAAAGACGCTAAAGTTTACTCCGTTGGGATATACAGTTGCTCCAAGAGGAAAACTATCTCCTGGCAATACATGGGGTTTGCGAGACATATGTTGATGTTATGTTGGTAGCTATCAGCTTGAAGTAGAGGTTTAACTGTGTCGTGATTAACCTTAGCACTCTTGATCTGAACATAACAGTATATATTAGACTTCTTATACGTATAATTAATCTTTTCTAAGTCTGATTGATAATGAATGAATTTGGTGGGCAATAAGCTATTTTTGAAACGTTAATTTGCTATTATTATTTTTGCCCACCCTACAGGCGATCGCTCTCCAGATCCATATTTTGCGGGTAACAATGATTTTAGTTTTGGTGGGCAAACATCTTTACCTGAAACGCGATTCGATACAATTTTATTTTGCCCACCCTACAAGGCGATTGCACTTGGAGAGTTAACATTAAATATCTTGAAGAATTAACAAACTACAATTTTTTGTCTCATATACCAGAGCAGATTAGAAAAATTATTAAAGAAAATATTAGTAGTAATCCATTATCTAGTTCATTGCTAGCTGAATCTAGTGAATTAAGGAGATATTTTAGTCCCATCAGGCAATTTAATCATATCAGTAACGATATCTCCATTAGGCATGATGGCATATCTTCTAAGAGGGTATCCATCGATCTCTTCCCAAATGGCACCTCTGAGATTAGTATTGGCAAGTAGAGTGGTATCTCCCCACAAATTATTTTTGATGATAGCCTCTCTCATATTAACTTCTTCAAAAGTACATTCGATAAATCTAGACTCTTCCATTCTGACCCTCTTGAGATTAGCTTTTTCAATAAAGACACCAAACATATTGATTTGACTCAAGTTAGCTCCTTCAATATTGGTCAAAATGAAGTTAGAGGAGTCTATCTTACTGCCAACCAAAATAACTCCGTTCAAATTAGTGCTATTGAAAATGACATTCGTAAATTTGGCGTTAGTAAAGTTAGCACTACTGAGACTGATGTTACTCAAATCAGTATTTTTCAATTTGATTCCAACGAAATCTCGTTCGCCAGCAGCATATCTTCTGAGCAATTCTTCTCTATCCATGACGCAACACCTCAAATAATTAACGAACTCAATAATAGCGCAACCAAGATCTGGTCAGACTTACTCCAATCCGAAACCCAAGTAGATATCGATTTCCAAATCACCGATCTCCCATCAGGACAACTAGCCGAAGCAGCCATCACAGACTTTGATGACTTAGGAGTACCTAACGCAGGAACAATCTTGATCAACCATGATGCTAATGGTGTCGCCTGGTTTGTTGATGAGACTCCTCTGGATAATAGGATATTGAACATTTGTAGGGTGGGCAGGTTCGAGAATTAGGCAACACAACAGAAATTAATCTTCTGCCCAGGGTCATTGATTATTGATTTATTGATATTTGGAATATTGAAAATCTGATTGATAATCAATTAATTTGATGGGCAATAAGCTATTCGGCGAAACGTTAATTTACTATTATTATTTTTGCTCCCCCTATAGGCGATCGCTCTAAAATGAGACTCCTCTGGATAATGAGATATTGAACATTTGTAGGGTGGGCAGGTTCGAGAATTAGGCAACACAACAGAAATTAATCTTCTGCCCAGCGTCATTGATTATTGATATTTAGAATATTGAAAATCTGATTGATAATGAATGAATTTGGTGGGCAATAAGCTATTTTTAAAACGTTAATTTACTATTATTATTTTTGCCCACCCTACAGGCGATCGCTCTTTTAATCTTATTGCCTATTGTTTGTTGTTTCTTACTCAAGAAACTCTCGGATATATTGATTAACTAATGCTGGTTGCTCTTGCTGCACCCAATGACTACAGCTAGGAATATATTTAATTTGCCAATCTCTAACATAAGCATCGGTACCATAGGTCAATTCTTTGCCAAATGCAGTATCGTTTTCACCCCAGATAGTTAATGTTGGTACTTCTAAGACCGACCATTGCTGCTGACCTCCTTCAAATAGTTTAGAAAAAATGCCGCGATAATAGTTAATCATGGCAGTAAGCGCCCCTGGTTTAGCAGCAGCATCCCGATAAGCATTTAGATCACCATCGCTAAAGGCAGTTTTATCAATCGCCATTCCCGAAAAAGCCTCTTTAATCGCCTGGTAATCATTTAACTGCAACAGCCATTCTGGTAGCCAAGGAATTTGAAACGCAAAAATGTACCAGCTTTTAAGTAATTGCTGAGGAGTTTTTAATCCCGCAGCAAACTTGGCAGGGTGAGGAATGTTTAACACAATCAGTTGTTCCACCATCTCAGGATAAGCATAAGCAAAATTCCAGGCGATCGCACCACCCCAATCATGAGCGACTAAGATACAATCTTGATAGCCTAAACCTTCAATTACGCCTTTAACATCTTCAATAAATTCTGACATCTGATAAGCTTCTACTCCTTCGGGCTTATCGCTATCGTTGTATCCCCGTAGATCAATTGCCACCGTATGATAATCCTGTGCAAATTCCTCGATTTGATATCGCCAAGAATACCAAAACTCAGGAAAACCATGAAGCATCAACATCAACTTTCCTGTCCCCTGATCAACGTAATGCAGCTTAATGCCGTTCGTCTCAATAAACTTATGTTCCCAGTTGCTAAGATCAGACATAATCTAACTGTTGACTGTTGACTGTTGACTGTTGACTGTTATTGCCGTAACACACTCAAAACATCACAGCCATTGAGAGGATAAGCAAAGAAATAACCCTGTCCATATTCACAACCCAAGCCTCGCAATATATTTAATTGTGCTTCGGTTTCAATTCCTTCGGCAACAACATCTAAACCTAGACTATGAGCCAGATTAATGATTGCCTTGATAATATCGTAGTTAGTGTTATTTATTTCTGGACCAATAAAAGAACGGTCTATTTTCACCGTATCTACGGGCAAATAACGGAGGTAACTAAGAGAAGAGTATCCTGTACCAAAATCATCCAAACACAGTTTAATTTCTCGCTCCTTAAGCTTCTCTAGAACTTTGGTGACAGCCTCCGTATTTTCCATCAAGCTACTTTCTGTAATTTCTAGCTTAAGATTTTTTCCTGGCAAATTCAATGATTGTAAAAGTTGATCTATCTGAGGAATTAATTCTGGGTGATAGATCTGAATTCGCGATAAATTAATGCTCATGGTGAGGGGGGAATCGGCTACAAAATATCTCTGCCATGCCATTAGCTGATAACAAGCTTCTGAGAGTACCCATTGACCTAGAGCAATAATCTGTCCAGTTTCTTCGCAAATGGGGATAAATTTGTCTGGTGGAATTGAACCGAGGGAATCATGTTTCCATCTGACTAATGCTTCAATAGAATTAGTTTTTCCTGTATCTAAAGAGACAATCGGCTGATAGTTTAAATATAATTGTTTATTATCGATCGCCCGTTGTAGGTCATTTTCTAGACGTAGTTTCTCAACCGCCTTGCTTTGCATCCGTTCATCGAATAAAACTGCCGTCTTGGCAAAGTTCATCTTGGCGTATTGCATAGCAGTATCTGCCCACCGCAGCAGCTTTTCTGATTCTTGATTATTGTCTTGGTTTAAAGCTATGCCGATGCTTACCGTAGAACAGACAGTGGCGTTGTCTATTTCCAAAGGCTTGATTAATTCCCGATAAAGACGTTCGGCTCTGTTCATGACATCTTCCACACTTTTAAGTCCTATCAGCAACAGAGCAAACTCATCTTCGCCAATTCTGGCTACTACCTGAGAGCCAATATTTGCCATGTCCTGCGATAAACGTTTAGCGATCGCTACTAATAGCTGTTCACTGATTACATAGCCCAAACTATGCTTAATGTTGCGAAAACGATCAATACTTAATAAAAGTACGGCAAAAAAGCAATTATTAGCGTAATTGTGGGCAAATAATTGAGAGTGGGGATAAATTGCCGAAATTTCGGCATTTTGGGCAATTTCGCCGTTTAAATGCTCTAAAAATAGAGTCCTATTAGGCAAGCCAGTTAGCTTGTCGTAATAAGCCAGATAGCGTAATCTTTTTTGAGCATCACGATATTCTTGCCTTAAGACTGCTTCTCTTAATTCTCGCTCTACTGCGGGGATGAGACGAGATAACTTGCCTTTAACCAAATAATCATGAGCGCCTGCTTTCATCGCTGCCACAGCAGTATCTTCGCCAATCTTACCCGAAACGATCAAGAAGGGAAGATCGAGCTGGTGTTCCTTAAGAACTTCCAAAGCGGCGATCGCGCTAAATTGGGGCATTGAATAATCGGCAATCACAATATTCCAGGGTTGAGACGACTCAAGCGCAGTTTGCATGGCAGCTTTAGTGTCAACTCTTTGATAAATTACATCGTAACCACCCTGTTCTAGGGCAATAGCTAATAGTTCGGCATCATCTTCTGAATCTTCAATAACCAAGACTCGCAGAAGTTCATTCATTTAGGACTCCAAAAACAGGTGGCAGCTGATTAACTGTTAACCAATACGTACTTATTTCTCTAACAAAAATTTGTAGTTGTGTAAAGTGGATTGGTTTTCTAATATAACTGTTGCAACCATTAATATAGCTTTCAATCAGGTCTTGTGGCTCATTTGAAGAGCTGATTATGACAACGGGAAGGAGTCTTGTTCGTGGATCGGAGCGAATTCGACGTAAAACCTCAATGCCGTTAATTTTGGGAAGATTTAAGTCTAAGATAATTAATGCAGGCATCTTCGTCAGACTGCGAGCATTTGCCATCTCTGAATTACTATCTATTGCTTTCTGTTGTAAATAGTCTAAAGCTTCAATTCCATCTGAGACAACGATTAAATTGTGAGGAACTTCTCCTTGAGCGAAAGCTAGCTTCATTAGTTCGCGATCATCGGGATTATCTTCTACCAATAATATATTTTTAGTTGGCATTATACATATAGTTTATCTAGATAAGGTCAGCATCCTTTGTGCCGCCTGATATTGATAATATTTATTTAGTTTATAGGTCTTTATTTACGGTTTATACATAAATGTGATAATCAAATTTAGTTTTTGATATCTTATATTTTCTAATTGTTCTGTATCTTGTATCACAATAGATCTAAGGTCAGCAATCAGCTAATCGCTTTATTTATCAGAAAGCTTTTTTCTAAAAGATCACTAAAGATTTATATCTATAAATCCTGGTTGTGCTTGACTATAAAAAGTTATTAAAAGCAACTATTATGGTCTGATCACCTATGATTTTGCTCATCACAAAATACAGCTAAGTTTATATTATAAATAACTTAGTTACGAATATCTTAATCATAAATTTAGAGCTATTATGATTAATTAATAAACATTAATTGTAAAAGTTGAAAATGAATGGCTCCCCAGACTTATCTCGCTATGGATATATCATAGAACAAGAATTGGGACGTAATCGAGAAGGAGGTAGAATCACCTGGAAAGCCGTAAGTATTAACACGCAACAGACAGTGGTTATTAAGCAGTTCTGCTTTGCCCAAGCTAATTCCAGTTGGTCAGGTTACAAGGCTCATCGGCAAGAGATTGAAGTATTACAACAACTGGATCATCCTTATATTCCTCAATATTTAGCAAGTCTGGAAACCGACAATGGCTTTTACCTAATCCAAAAATACATTGCAGCTAGTGATTGCAGCCACTATCGGCAATTAGGCTGGGACAAAGTCAAACAAATTGCCCTAAATGTCCTAGACATTTTAATTTATTTACAGCAACAAACTCCTCCCATATTGCACCACGATATCAAACCTGAAAATATTTTACTAGATGAGGCATTACATACTTATCTTATTGATTTCGGCTTTTCTCGCTTAGAAAACTACGAAATTGCTGGTAGTAGCTTGTTTAAAGGAACTCCTGGGTTTATCGCCCCCGAACAAATCCTGAAACCAACTTTGGCTTCGGATATTTATAGTCTTGGGGTTACTTTGGTTTATCTACTGACCAACAAAGATTTGGCAGAGATTAGTGCCACAGCATCAACAGACGATCCCTATCAGCTAAATTTGGATTTACTGCTGCCAGATATAGAACCGCAGTTTTTAAGGTGGTTGAAAAAAATGACCAACGCTAAACTAAGTCAACGTTTTCCTGATGCTTTATCCGCTAAACGGGCTTTGATAGAACTTGATTCCTCTTTAAAACTAGCGGACAACGCCACGATAGACATCTTTACTCAGCTAAATTCTTTAACCGAATCAAAAGTTATGGTGGGAACCCTGGGAATATCTGGCTTGAGCATCATTACAGTAGCCAGCATTAATTTTGCCTCTTCTCGGATTGAATCTAGCTTGCTCAATATTGCGATCGCCGTTTTGGCAGCGGCAGCCATTGGCATAACCCAATTGGGAGCAGCAACTATTGCTAGTTGGGATCGTCAGGCACGATTGCAAGGGTTAGTTTTGAGTATCATTATTCCTGTTATTTTGGTAACTTTCGGTGGTTTGATTTGGGGCGGTTCAGAAGCAATATTAATTGCCACAGCGATTTGTGTCGCGCTAATTATTGTTTTGTCATACTGTTGGTGGCAAATACTCAACCCAAATATCGGCGGCTTGATCAAAGCTAGTTCATTGTTGGGCATAATCAGCCTAGGGATCACTTTGGGGCTGCAATTAATTTAGTAATCAGGATTCAAACTCTTAGCTATAATTCAATAGTTAAATGATTAACATCAAACAGCTTAATTACAAGGCGATGTTGTGGAGGAGACGACATTGGATGAACTGAAAGCAGGATTAGCTTTGGCGACAGTAGAAGAACTACAGCAAATAACGCAGATATTGTTTCATCGCCGCTTTAACCCTTTAGATTATTGGCAGACTCCAGAGCCAATATTTGTCCAAAGCCAAGATTTAGACCTGTGGCTCGATTCATTAGACCAGAGATTTCGTTATTTAGCAGCCGATGGTATCAGCGTTTTGCGAGGACGAACTCAAGAAATTAGCTATCGAGAAATATTAATTAAAGTTTGCCATTATCTCAAGATTCCCTACTCTAGCAGAATGCCTGCTACAGATATTGAGGCAGAAATCTTTTTACATTTGGTCAGTACTGCCTGGGATAAACTGCCACTGCACGAGCAAAGAACCCTTCAGGCTCAAGTAGGTCGTTCTTTAACTACAGTCAACCCTCCTGAACCTTTACCCGCCCAGCTACAGCACAGTCCCCTAAAAATTCTCATTAAAGGCAGTGGCATTGTGGCAGTAAGTACAGTACTCAAGTCGTGGTTGCTCAAACATATTGCCCGACAGTTTGCCATTCACTTTGCTACCTATCAGGCGGCAAAGACAGCGCTAGTTAAAGGTGGTACTACCGCTGTTGTGGGCTTGAGTAACCAGTTAGCGCTTCAAGCAGCAAAGAAAGGCATGGTAGCTAATGCCGCCCGATATGGAGCCGCCAGAGGGGTGTTTAGTCTTTTAGGTCCTGTTATTTGGAGCTATTTTGTAGCAGATTTAGGCTGGAAAGCGATCGCGACTAACTATGGTCGAGTAATCCCCACCATCTTTACCTTGGCGCAAATTCGCTTGATTCGCGGAGAATATTTGGCAGTAGGTTAAGTATTGTAGAGGTACTAGAGTGATCCCCCAGAGAAAAACAGCAAACCCATAAACAATTTGTTAAGAATGCTAGGGGTAATCGAGAATACCTTGGAACATGTAAGGAAGATTGGAAATTTATGAGTATCTAATAAAAATTCTACTTTTTCATATGACCCATTTTCCTTGGTTAACTTTCTGTATTTTATTCCCCATCGCGGCATCTTTGTTTTTGCCGTTAATACCCGATAAAGACGGTAAGACAGTGCGCTGGTATGCCTTGGTTATCGGCTTGATTGATTTTGCGATTTTAGTTTATGGCTTTTATCTTGATTACGACTTTAGTAATCCCGATTTACAGCTAGTTGAAAGCTATTCGTGGATACCGCAGTTAGACCTTAATTGGTCGGTGGGTGCCGATGGATTATCCATGCCCTTGATTCTGCTAACAGGATTTATTACCACTCTGGCGATGATGGCAGCTTGGCCAGTAACTTATAAGCCCAAGCTGTTCTATTTCCTAATGCTGGCAATGTATGGTGGACAGATCGCTGTCTTTGCTGTTCAGGATATGCTGTTATTCTTCCTGGTATGGGAATTAGAGTTAGTCCCTGTATATCTGATTTTGTCGATTTGGGGTGGCAAAAAACGTCTTTACGCAGCGACCAAATTTATCCTATATACTGCTGGAGGGTCGCTATTTATTTTGATTGCAGCCTTAACCATGGCATTCTATGGCGATACCGTCACCTTTGATATGAGTGCGATCGCAGCTAAGGATTATGCTTTTAATCTGCAATTATTCTTATATGGTGGCTTTCTTATTGCTTACGGTGTAAAATTGCCGATCTTTCCCCTCCATACTTGGCTCCCAGATGCTCATGGGGAGGCAACTGCACCTGCTCACATGCTGCTAGCAGGTATTCTGCTAA
Source organism: Cyanobacteria bacterium P01_A01_bin.83 (assembly GCA_039030815.1). Classification (GTDB taxonomy): domain Bacteria; phylum Cyanobacteriota; class Cyanobacteriia; order Cyanobacteriales; family Xenococcaceae; genus Waterburya. The sequence continues at coordinate 11,193 of JBCCDL010000047.1, forward strand.
AAATGGGTGGATATGCTTTGCTGCGGATGAACGTAGGAATGTTGCCCGATGCCCATGCTTTTTTTGCTCCTGTCTTAGTAATACTGGGGGTAGTAAATATTGTTTATGCGGCGCTGACATCCTTTGCTCAACGTAACTTAAAACGCAAAATTGCCTACTCTTCAATTTCCCATATGGGTTTTGTTTTGATTGGGATTGCTTCTTTTACCAACTTGGGAACTAGCGGCGCAATGCTGCAAATGATCTCTCATGGTTTAATTGGAGCTAGTTTATTCTTTATGGTTGGTGCTACCTATGATCGTAGCCATACCCTAATGTTGGACGAAATGGGTGGCGTTGGTCAAAAGATGAAAAAGATCTTTGCCATGTGGACAACCTGTTCTTTTGCTTCTTTAGCTCTTCCTGGAATGAGTGGTTTTGTGGCTGAATTGATGGTATTCGTCGGTTTTGCCACCAGTGATGCCTATAATTCTACTTTCAAGGTATGTATTGTTTTCCTTGCTGCGGTAGGAGTCATTTTAACTCCCATCTATCTGCTGTCGATGCTGCGAGAAATGCTTTATGGCCCAGAGAATAAAGAATTAGTCGATCATACTAATTTAGTAGATGCTGAACCTAGAGAAGTTTTTATCATTACCTGTCTCTTGATTCCGATTATTGGTATCGGTTTGTATCCGAAACTGGTAACGCAGATTTACGACTCCACTATTAGTCAGCTTACAACTACCATGCGAGCTTCTGTACCTAGTCTGGTTAAACAAGCTAATGTGACCGTTAATGACTATACTCTGATGTCTTTAACCGCACCTGAAATTCCGACTGTTATCAGTAGTAAATAACTAGTTAAACCGTGTCTAGTTTGAAACCCATAGTTTTCGTAAAGGTTTGGGGAAAGGGGAAAGGTTAAAGGGGAAAGGTTGTCAGGAATCTATCTTTTAATTTTAAAACTCCTGTCCTCAATGTGGACGCGGTTTAGATAATTTTGTTGCTATTAAATAGCAGCAATTTATGCTTTGGAGTTTAGTAATACTAAGCTCCTTTTTTTGTTTTTACTTATTGCCGTTGTCAAACTAGTAAGCAGTTTTTGATTTCTATCAATTGCTAATTAAGTTTAACCTCATACTTTTAAACTTTTTTAAGAACAAGGAGTTGTATCGATGTCGATTTTTACATCTCCTGCATTGAGGTCTGCTGTATCAACAATCAGAGAAGTTGTCCGTGAAGCCCTCGCATCAATACCAATAATTAGCCAGCCTTGCCAACCACAAGATTTAGGAATTACAGTAACATCATCTTGCTCTTGAAATAAAGGATTGCTAGTTTTATATAGACTAGCGACCCACTTTGAATTAATTCTTTGGCGAGATTTACTCACAAATTTATACTTTCTTCTCAAAAGAGTTTTTGCTCCTCCAGGATTTTCTGTAGTTCCTTGATAAAGAATCTGAACATCTTGCATCAGATAATTACCCGGAATTGTAGTAGGAACAGCAATAAAACACTTTTTGCGCTGGTTATCTGCCACGCTCATGTTATCGAGAACAAGTGCCAGCGTTCTACCATCTTGCCCAGCTAGCTGATTTTCAACCTTACAGCCATTCCAACTAAATGCTTTTTTATATTGAATACTAGGTTTTTGTGACCGTTGAGACCAAGCTTTAGTAGTAATTAGGTTGATTCCTAAAACTGTAGAAATAAATAACAATATTCCCCAGTATTTGATGCCAGAATGTTTAAAATTCATGTTTTATTATTCTCGGTTCTTAAAATTATTTTGGGAAACTCTTTGGTATCTTGCCTTATAGAGCTTAAATACAGTACTAGACTTCTAAATAAAAACTAGATACGGTTGGCGTTTTCTCACTGATAATTTTCTGCTGATCAATTTAGTCCTGACAAGTTAAGCTAATTAGTTTTAATTCTCATTGACTTAAAATTACTCTTAAAATTACTATTGAATAGCAAATTTTAAATCTGTGATCTCTAATGAGCCTTCTTGGGTAGAAACAGTTAAATTAATGCCAAACACATTTTGACCAGCAGTTGTATGACCAGTGGTCGGAATTTCATTAGCTAAATCAAAGCTGGTTGGTTTATTGTATGATTCAGCAAAGCTAGTTGGGTTATCTTCACCAATTAAAACTGAGGAAACAGCCAGAGTTGCAGGGGCTTTAGTTACTTTACCTTTCAAAGCTAAAGGTACTAATCTCAGTGATTTATTAGGATCGGGACTTTGAATTCTAATGATACATCTAGCCCTTGATTCTGGAGCGACAGTAATCTTAGATACTAGTTCAATCTCATTAGTTTGTTCATTAAAAACTACATCACAATCACCAGTTACTCTCAATCCAGATTCACTTTCTTGAGAAATTGCTATATCAGTATCAGAATTGGCATAACATGAACCAAAACCGACTAAAGATATCACGAGCAAAAAATTGAGTAAATATTTTAACTTCAACATTTTCTAAATTTCTATAAATAATATTTCACGAGCTAAACTTGTGAGCTACAAAACTAGTACGAATTTATTTTTTATAGCACTCCTAAATGAATCATGAATTTTTTATTGCCTATTGCCTATGAAGAGATTTAGCTTTTCACCAATGAAATAGGATTGCTACAGGAATAATTCAGCTTTTGTAGCTGATGGGGAAGTTATTTCTTCCCCTTTAATTTAAGCTGTCATGTAGGTAATATTTCGCTCAAATTTGGCAACTAGTTTAAGAATCACAGGGAACTATATCAAAGCTAAGTTGAACATCTCCAGCATTAAGGTCTGCTGTATCGACAAATAGAGCCGCTTCTTTTGAAGAATTTGCTACCATGTTAATTCCTAGCTGTCCTTGACCACCACAGACCGAAGCAGATGCAGCAGTAAGATTGTCTTGTTCCTGAAATAAAGGTTGATCCTCTGTAAATTTAGTACTTGCAGGTTTTGCTGTAGCCTGACCGAAGGCACCACCGTTGAAAATATAACTTCTGCTCAAGGTAGCTCTATGACCATCTGGTACTTCTGCACTTCCTTGGTAAAGAACATCGACGTCTTGCACATGGAAACCCCCAGGAATAGTCGTGTTAATTCGTAAAATACATCGCTCACGTTTACCATATTCTGAAGTAAAGCCATCTAAAGCGATCGATAAAGTTCTACCATCATCCCCAGCCAACTGTTCGGCAATAGTACAACGACCTTGAGAAATTGCTTCTCCAAATTGGATGCTGGGTTCTTCTTGATTCGATGCGTAATGTTGTTGAGAAAGTACCTTTGTTGCCGTAAGGGAGATACCCACAAGTGCTGATAATGAGAATAAGACACCAAACTTTTTAAAATTCATAACTAATTACTTTTTTTCGCGTTTTAGTTTTAATCTGATTCAACTTGTCATTTATGTTAAAGATTGGATACGGGGGAATAAAGGTCTAAAAGCGCAAATATAACTGCGGTAGTCCGTAGGTAAATATGCGGATTACCGCAGTCAAATAGCTCAACCGACACCATAAACTAGAGATATAAAAGCTTTGGTGCCGCTTTCATCAACCACAATGTTTGACTATAAACACGTCTTACTAACTTTGCTGACAATATCAAGTCTCAGTTTCCCTGCATTGGCACAAGAACTATGGCAAGGGAAAGGACGAATTATTAGTGGAGAAGGGGAAGGTGCTTCGGTGGGACTAAAGATTTTGATAAAAGACAAACAAGTTACTTTTCTTTCTGGTATTTCTCAAGGTCAGCAAATTCAGTTGGCTTCTGCCAATCCCTTGGAAGGAGAAGTAGAAACGGAGTTAGGAATCTGGAGATTTTTAGAATCGGAGGATGAATTAGGAATTAGTTTATCGCAAAACACGCCCGCTCGCCTGATACACTATCGTTTGTACCCTATATCAGGGCGGTTAGAGGATGAGGGTTAGTAAAAAGATTATAGCAACATTAATATTAGGAACGGGTTTTGGATTGTTCTATAGTGTTCTGCTAAGAGAAATATCCTGGTTACAAAAGCTCGAATTAAATACCTACGATACTTTTCTGTACAGGAAAAGTCCCCA
>JBCCDL010000048.1:0-15160 GCA_039030815.1 Cyanobacteria bacterium P01_A01_bin.83
CTGGCTTACCAATAAACAATAGCGCTAACAACGCTAGTATATGAACTGACCAATGGGCAATTACCAAACCCCAAATTAAACAGCAGATTGAAGTCCCCACCGCCAGTAAAACAAAAATATCGTTATTTGTGCGGAGGTAAATAAAGACACTAACTATAGCAGTTAGGAGTAATAAAAAAGGAAACATAGGTTTAGATTAAGTCTTTTGGCAAACTGCTGGGTCTCATAGCCTTCGGCATCGCTCTTAATATCTAGCAGATTTTGATTGCCTGATATATTCGCAAAATTATTCATTTACCCAGCAAAGATAAATTAAACTTATGAAATTCATAATTATCATTTATCTTTTACTAATTTAGCGTATAAGTTCTGACTCTAACTATAATTTATGAGTATTTAGTAATTATTGTTAGATTTATTGACATAACTTCAAATAAATATGTAATTTTATCAGATATACTAAGCATCTTTGCACCAAAAATACTTAGTTTACTTTACTTAGATAGGGCAAGCTGTTGATTTCTTTGATATTCTAAAAAATCTAAGAGCCAATCTTTAAGATGGCGAGTAGCCCGACAGTCATCTTCGTTATAGCTTAAAATCAATTCTAATAAAGTACGATCTTGAGTTTTAAGCCACTGATCGTACCAGCAAACAGATTGATCCCCGCTACCTGTAGTTTCTCGCCAATAAAAGCCGATCCAGTTTGCCAGAGCTTTTAAAGAATAACTTTCTACAGGAAAAATAACTGCTGAATTTACCCAACAATGCAGATCTACTAGTCGAGATAATACATCTAGCTGTTGTTGTTTAGGAGTACCATAGAGTCTTGCTAAACGTTTAATAGTATCCGCCTCATATTCAGAATAATGAAAAATGGGAGCATCGGGATAACGGGCAATAAAATCTAGAAACTCCTGCCAAATTTTGCCTTCATCTTCGAGTCTTTCGGCAAGAAAAGCATAAAACTGTTCTGTATTGGTTGCACGGTCTACTAATAACACCCCCAGCAGATAATCAGTTTGCCGTTCAGGTTCAGCTTCAATATCAAAATACAGCTCGATCGCACCGCTAGGAATTGGCTGAGTGTTGATCAAATCAAAGCTAGAACGAACAATAGGGCGATCGCTTTGGATAGAGATAATTTGTTGTTTGAGTTGGCGTGCCACACCGTGACCTAAAGCTTCCCCCAGATCGGTTTCGTCAACATCAATTAAAGATTCAACACTCTCTACTCCTAATTGTTGTAAATATTCATAACGTTTGGGAGTTATACCAGGGACTAGAGAGAGATGCTGGCTTGACTTGGCAATTTCATGACAATAACCATGCCAACTACAGAGACTGCATCGCTGACGAGAAATAAAAACTTCAGGTTCATAGTTCGTGGCTAACATCACTAAACAATCTGCCACCGTTTGCTGCATTTTTGCCAGCCATTGATCTAAACTAACTTGATGCTGATCGTGTTCTTTGAGAATTAATAGCGATCGCTCAGGCAGTTGCTCCTGGATAATACCCAAAATCTGAGCCTGAAAAGCAGCAATCAACTTATATTCGGGTTTTGCTCTACGTCCCAGTTTGATATTAACGGGAACATATTCCCAGTTACCAAAAACAGATACTCCAGGCTGTTTAATTAATAAACTAGGAGTGGCAGTAAAGGTTAACTTTGACAACCAGTCCTGTAGATGATCTTCGGGTAGAGATACCAATACTTCCCTAGAAGAAGCTGTTTGCCACTGGGCATAATTCACACTTAAAGTGCCTTTAATAATGCAGTCTACCCCTTTTTGCATTAATTCGTGGGTTTGTTGGGCGTTAAGCTGCCAATCTCTGCGGGATGCTATAGGTTGTTGTGGTTTGAGAGATTGCTGCTCAATCACATTACGAATATGGGTCTGATTTTCTCGCTTTAATTTTTGCAAAAAGTCTTTCTCGGGATCTTTTTGCTGTACATCACCATGTATTTCCAAAAAGGTGCGACGATTGCAGCGCTTGTAATTAAGTAATAGATGATCGGAAATTCTTATCATGACATCAACAAGCAAGCTAAAATACTTGTAAAAAAAGATGATTCCCTGCTTTGATGTCGTAAAACAGTTAAACTGAATCCAAAATTATTTCGTTGAATTTTTAATAAAAAATGTCGATATACTAACAATGGTTCGCCACAGAGCAAGATATTATTTATGACTAATAGTTTATCTAAAACAGACCTCAAAAAACACCGTCAACAATTTTCAGGATTAACTAATAAGACATATTTTAATTTTGGGGGTCAGGGGACAATGCCCCAGACTGCAATTGAAGCAATTATTGAGACCCATAAATATATCCAGCAAGTAGGTCCTTTTTCAGGTCAAATCAACGGTTGGTTAACCAAACGGGTCAATTTATTACGTCAGGCGATCGCATCTGAATTAGAAACCACCCCCGAAACCATCACTATTACCGAAAACGTCACCGCAGGCTGCAATATTGCCCTCTGGGGGATAGATTGGCAACCAGGCGATCGCCTGTTAATGACTGACTGTGAACACCCTGGAATCATCGCTACGGTTGAGGAAATTGCGCGACGCTTTGGGGTAAAGGTAGATATTTGTTCGATCATGGATACTTTAAACAGTGGCGATCCTGTGTCAGTTATCCACAGTAACTTAACTAAAAATACTCGCATGGTAGTGTTAAGCCACTTACTATGGAATACAGGACAGATACTACCTCTTCAGAAAATTGCCCAAGTCTGTCATAGTTTTCCTGCCCAGCACACAGTTCGAGTCATGGTCGATGCAGCGCAATCTGTGGGTTCTTTGGATCTTAATCTACCTCAGTTAGAAGTTGACTACTACGCCTTTACAGGGCATAAGTGGCTTTGTGGTCCTGCGGGAGTAGGGGGGCTATATATTAGCCAAGAGGCGTTTACCGAGTTAAGTCCTACCTTTATCGGCTGGCGAGGCATAGAAATTAATACTCAGGGCAAACCAAGCGCCTGGAAAACCGATGGGGCAAAGTTTGAAGTGGCAACCTCTGCTTATCCCGAATATGAAGGTTTGAGAAGTGCGATCGCTGCTCATCAAGCATGGGGAGCTAAAAGCGATCGCTATCAGAGAATATGCCAATTGAGTAAATATCTCTGGTTAGGGTTGCAAGATATTCCTCAGATTAGCTGTTTAAAAACTACACCACCTGAAGCAGGACTTGTTTCTTTCCAAGTCGCAGGAGTTGAACACAAGCAGTTAGTAGACATTCTGGAAACACAAGGTTATCTGCTTAGAACTATTGCCGATCCTGACTGTATCCGCGCCTGTGTTCATTATTTAACTTTGTCTGAAGAAATTGACAGTTTACTTGATGTAATCAAAGAAAGTATTGAAAGATTAAACTAATTAGTTTAATCCTATTGTTGTCCCATTTTCGTTGTTTGTTAAATCTATATGCGAATTTAACAGATCTTAGTTATTAGTAACTTTAGTTTAATTAACTGGTAACTTCAAGCAAAGATAATTAATTAATTTATGTTACATTTAGTGGTGAATTAAGTTTGAGATGATATTCTTGTTACAGAAGCTTATTTAGCTTTACCTGACAAATATTGCAGGAGTGCCTTATGATAAAAGAGGACAAATAATCTTTTTTATCTAACATAAGTCTTCTTATTTAGGGACAGTTTTACTCACCTAGAAGGCAAATAATATCCCAAATTGAAGTTAGAAGATTAGTTTACTAGCTAATAGTAAATCTTTAAAATTGCAGTTTAATCAGAAAGGTTTTTTAGTTGACCTGGCTTGAGTATTGCTGTTTTAGACATAATAAATCCTGTCTTTTTTGTCTTGATATCCGTCTGTCTAAGGTAATAGTTACGCCGCACCGCTTTATTGCCACTGTTATCAAAACTTAGGAGGAAATAGTTATGAAACCCATGATTTGGCATCCCGAACCACAGGATGAAAAAGTTAATCAATATTTAGACCAAACTAACCGTGAACCTTGGTTAGCTATTATTGGAGTAAGCTTATTAATTGTCAGTTCTTTTACTCTTTTGGTATTACTAGGAACTTTTTAAAGCTAATTGAATTGGCTATATTTAGCAAAATTAGTGCTAGCAAGCAAGATATTTTAGACATGACTAATAGGTGATGTAAGCCGAAATGCGGTTTGCATCACCTATCTTGTTGATCTGTATCTACTATTAGTTGGCTATGGCTATTTTCTTTATTCTCAAATAAAAAAATGGTTTGAAATTGCCCTCGCTAACAACTTGTAAGGTATTACATTATTCTCTGTACTGTTTAGTAATCGTAGATTATTTAGCCACTGCCCTAATACTATAATTTCCCGATTCCCCAGCAACAGAGGTTCTCGCCATCACCAGATAATTTCCTTTGCTGGGTAAAGCGATCGCAATTTTGGCATTCCAATTATCAGGAGAGATATCGCCATTGACCGCTAATTTATTGCCATCTGGAGTCTGTAAAACTAAATAGGGATCGAAATCATCACTATTCATTTCAATAGTTACTTGTTGACCACTTTTTCCCTGGATCAGATATTGCTCACAATAGATATTTTCTAATAAAATATCGCAATTGTCTTGAGAATCCAGAACACTTTTAACTAACTTGCCATTTAAAGGTAATTTGGCTATGAAATAACCTCCCTGCAATCGATTTATTCCTATTACTAGTATTAAACTAACAGCAATAAATGAACAAAAAACTAAAATTTTCTTGATTAATGCTGATGATTCTTGAGGCGATTTTTCAGTAGAAGTATTACGACTATTTTCTATTTCTTGAATTTTTTGGAGAGTCTCCTGGGCTGAAGAATAACGTTCTCGATAATCATAGCGTGTCATTTTAGTTAAAATTGCCCCCAAGTTATCGCTAACTTGTTCATACTTTTGCCGCAGAAGATTGTGTTGGGAATCATGGGGAAAACCTCCGCCTACAGATGGTTGAGGTTTAATTCCCGTTAAAGCTTGTATCCCAATCATTACCACTGCATAAATATCGCTCCTAAAATTGGGCTGTCCAGTAAATTGTTCAATGGGTATATAACCAGGAGTACCTATAACAATAGTCTTTTGCTGCCCTTCAGAAGTAACTTGTTTAACTGCGCCAAAATCAATTAAAACTAATTTATTATCTTCCTCTCTTCTGATAATATTACTCAGTTTAATATCACGATGAATAACATTATAACTATGAACAAAATCTAAAATTGTTAATAGTTCTTTGATAATAGTAATTACCTCAGATTCATCATCACTTTCTGCATGAAAGCGATCGCTCAAAACTGAGCCAAATAAAGCAAACTCCTCAATATTCCATTTCTGACAGAATTCAGCAATTTCGTTAGCTGAAATCTTCAAACGTTCTGCTAAAAAAGGTTTCAACTTCTTACTTGGTATTGACCAATAGTATTATGTTTTAATTTTAATTATGTTGAATTTTCAGCTATCGAGATTAATTTGTTGGTCAAGATTATTCCCAAGGATTGATTATATTAATGCCACATTCCTCAAAATCAGATATATTGCGCGTGGCAAGAGTGGCGTTATGACAAAGTGCGATCGCGGCAATCTGAGCATCAATTTGAGAAATAGGACGACCAATCATTCTTCTTTTGGCAGCAGTCACAGCAAATTTTTGTGCTGCATCAGAATTAAAAGGCAAAACACGTCGAGCAAAGTCAAAATCGAACATGGCTTGAGCTGCTTGTTTTAAGGCAGTGCAGCGTTTCCCCTCTGGTAATAGCTCCAAACCATAAAGAATTTCAGCTTTAGTTAAAGCAGTGGTAAATAAGCTTGTTGCTTGATGTGTTGCTACCCATCGTAAAACGGATTCGTCAGGTTGAGAGCGCATTAGTTCAGATATGACATTCGTATCGAGGATAATCATGGCTCGATCTGAGTCGCTTCATCTATGGGTTCTCGTGGTGCGATGGTTAGATCGTCAACTCCACCAAGTTGAGCGAAGCGTTTTTGAATTGCTTCAGCTAAGTTCTGTGATGACTGAGCATCTTCCAGTAGAGTATTGCGTAAGATTTGTCGTACTTCTTCTTCCATCGAATGACCATGATGAGCCGCACGGATACGCAGCAGATCTTTAATTGGTTCTTCGAGATTACGGATAGTTAAGCTTGCCATAGCATAATGAATTGCATTCTATAGTTGCATTGTAATCAATGCTAGCAATGCAGTCAATTAATGTTTTTATTTTTTTCGATTAACTCATACCAAATCAATAAATATTAGCGACACGTAGAAATTAAAAATAATCTTGCGGTAGTGTGGGCATTGCCCACTTTTCACTTGTTTAATAGTCAGGTTGATTCTTTTCAAAAAGCTAATAGGACGATAACAAGAAGAGCAGTGGTTAAATCTCCAAATGAGATCGCCCCGATTAACATTAATTCAACTAAGCTTTATTCTGGCTGATTGATCGCAGTCTCAGGGTCACCACTAACATAGGGGGAAGATGATCCAAACTGCCACAGAGTTGCAGCAGCTTCATAACCCCATACCGCTTGTTGCAGTTCTTATCTTACATCGGTAAGATTGTTTTCCACGACGAAAGCCGTTTTTCTTCTTCTTTGATGATTTACACCGAGGACAATCCATCGCTCAACAACTAATTTAACTATTTCATTTTAATTCTCTTAGCATTACGCACTCACCAACGCCGAAATAGCCAAGGAATCAGGTTTTGAGTTTTTTGAAATATTCGGGCGTATTCTTGCCCAATTTTTTCTATGTTTGCTTCAGCAGTTTCAGGATTACTAGCTGCAACTGACATCGCCTCCAACATTTCTTCTTGTTTTGATTTGTAATTGGCTAAAGTTGCAACTTGATAGCCTTGCTGGCTAGTAAACTGGACAACGGCTAAATCCGATCCTGCTATTTTTTTGACCTGGCTATAGTCGAGGGGATATTGCTTATTATCTGAAGTTACTATTTGATATTCCTGTTCTTTCGCTACTACGTGTTCTGCTGTAAGTACGTAATAGGTTTCTCCCTGGCGGGCAACAATTATTCCCGAACCGTTTTCGTCAGACGTTTCTATTCGCACTGTAATTGGTTCGGCTATGGCTTTAATTTGGGCAGCGATTCCCGATAATTCTGGTTGTGGAGTAACTTGTTGGGAGTCAGAATTAGATGTTTGCTCGACAGGGGTTTGAGGCTGACACCCGTTAAGATATAGTGCGGATACTGGCAACAGACAAGTGTAAGCTAAAATTAGGCATAAATAACGATAATTCATGGTATTTCTGCATAGATAGCGCGATTCGAAGGCTACGGGTCGCGTAATCGCCTTGAAAACTATTGATTATTTATTCGGGTTGACTGAGAAAATTCTCAATATTTACTTTGATATAGATGCGATTGTCATCGGAGTATGCAATCTCTCCAGAACTCTGTTCCAAAGCACCACTGGCATAGCCCAGAAAAATATCACTCAATTGTTCTAATGTTTGTTGAGCATTATCTTGATGCTTCAGAGTAATTAGTAACTTGTCGCAATCACCACCTACCTGATTCGCTGTACAAATTACAGGTTGTCCATTTATTTTTCCCTGAGTAAAATATTTTAGACTGCCATTGTTATAAGCTTGCTGAAATCGAGGAGATACTTTTTCGCATCTAGTTTGTGGCGGAAAATTATTACCACTAAAATCTTCTCGCTTCCAAAGGATGATTGACTTTTTATTTTCTGGATTCCAAGCAACGGTGCTGTATACATATTCTTGACTAACTGCATCGTAGGCTTTATTACAAACAAACTAAATTTCTCCTCTAGATTTTGTTTGAGTTGTAGCATTTGTATTATTAATTGCTGGGCTTTCAGCACATCCTCCTGCGATCGCTGAAGCAATTAAACTAGCAAAAATAATAGCTAACGATGGTTTGACATTCATTGCTAAGTAGATACTTACAGCCAATAAAACTACTTAAATAATACTATAAGCTCGTCTCAAATTTTTGCAATACAACCATTCTTAATTTCAGATCCCCTTGATGTCCGCCATGCTTAAATAATTAACTATAGCTTGCAAACCCAATCGATAGCTATCTGCTCCAAAACCGCTAATTTGCCCAATAGCTATCGGCGCAATATATGAATGGTGTCTAAACTCTTCCCTTCTATATATATTGCTAAGATGCACCTCTACAGTGGGAAGCGCTACTCCAGACAAGGCATCTCTAATGGCAACGCTGGTATGAGTGTATGCCCCTGCATTAATCACAATTCCGTGATGCACGGTTCTGGCTTCATGTATCGCTTCTACCAGAATTCCTTCGTGATTAGACTGTAGGCACTTTACTATAACCTCCAGTTTTGCAGCCTCCAATTCAAGAGACTGATTAATTTGCCCCAGGGTAACTGAACCATACACTTCAGGCTCACGAAGCCCCAATAAATTCAAGTTGGGGCCATGCAACACCAATACGCTTATCTCAGACAAGATATTTTATTTAACAATAAACCACAAACTAAGGGTAACGACGTTGACGATCATTAACAGGAATAGGAATAGTTTCCCGTTCTGGTTCAGCCTCAGGCCCTAGTAAAACTTCAATCAGCTTTTTAGCTAGGTCTCTTAGTTTATCGAGTATTTGATCTATATAGTCCATCGGGATAACAGCTCCTTAGGAAATCCTTAATTTTATTTACTTACTTTATTGTTCCCGCTCTCAAGCCTACAAACACCAATCATTCTGCTGAAGAAATGAGAGATGTTAAGCTCTGCTTAACCAAAAATGTAACTTTCGTCACAGATGCTTATCTAGCAGCAAGCGTAATTTTAGAATGTATCTATTAAGACTAACACAACCAGAGTTGATAAGCATATACTCATAGAGACTATCCAATCAATCTTAATTTTGTTATAACAATTGCTCTATTCTCCTGTAATCAATGCCAGCAAAAAAATATTTACAATTGTGAAGAAGTTAATATTAATTAAAATTTGTCTTGAAAAACTACATAAGTACCTAATAATTTGCTTTAGTTAATTAATCAAAATAAAGTTAAGATTTATTGCTCTAGAAAATACTTGCTTCTTGATTCGTCTGTGTTGGAAAACCCTGACGGTGAAAGCTTTTCAGATTTAATAAAGTTTAAAAAAGATTAGATAAATTAGTCACCTTAGCTACTCTGTTTCTGAGACAATTAGAGCCTAGTCTGGAATACACTACTGCCATTTTATAGCAGAAGATTTTAACAGAAGGCGTTAATTTAGTTTAGGAGAGAAGATACGTGAAATTAGCTTACTGGATGTATGCAGGGCCTGCTCATATTGGTACATTAAGAGTTGCCAGCTCATTTAAAAATGTCCATGCCATTATGCATGCACCCTTGGGAGATGATTACTTTAACGTCATGCGCTCCATGTTAGAAAGAGAAAGAAATTTTACCCCTGTTACAGCCAGCGTTGTTGATCGCAATGTTCTTGCCAGAGGCTCCCAAGAGAAGGTAGTAGATAATATCACTCGTAAAGATAAAGAAGAGCAGCCTGACTTAATTGTTCTGACTCCCACCTGTACTTCCAGCATTTTACAAGAAGATCTGCAAAACTTTGTCAGTCGTGCCTCCCTCGATACTAAGGGAGATGTACTGCTAGCAGACGTTAATCACTATCGATACAACGAGTTGCAGGCAGCAGACCGTACTTTACATCAGGTAGTTAAATTTTACTTGGATAAAGCACGCAAGAAAGAGCAGTTACCGACAGATAAAACAACTAAGCCCTCGGTTAATATTTTAGGAGTTTCTACTCTTGGGTTTCATAATCAGCATGACTGTACAGAATTAAAACGATTGATGGCGGATTTAGGTATTGAAGTTAACGAAGTAATTCCCGACGGTGCTTCGGTACATAATCTGCAAAACTTGCCCCGTGCTTGGTTTAATCTTGTTCCTTATCGTGAGTTAGGCATGATGACTGCCCAATATTTAGAACAAGAGTTTTCTCTGCCTTATGTAGACATTTCACCGATGGGGGTAGTAGAAACTGCACGCTGTATCCGCAAAATCCAACAAGTAATCAATGCCCAGGGTGCAGCAGTTGATTACGAAGAATATATTAACAATCAAACTTTATATGTTTCTCAGGCAGCATGGTTTTCTCGTTCAATTGACTGCCAAAATTTAACAGGAAAAAAAGCGGTAGTGTTTGGAGATAATACTCATGCCGCAGCTATGACTAAAATTCTGGCTCGGGAAATGGGAATTGATGTAGTTCTGGCGGGAACCTACTGTAAGTATGATGCAGATTGGTTTAAAGAACAAGTCAGTGAATACTGCGATCAAGTACTGATTAGCGATGATAACGCCGAAATTGGTGATGCGATTGCCCGCTTAGAACCTGCTGCCATCTTTGGTACGCAAATGGAACGTCATGTCGGTAAACGGTTAGATATTCCCTGTGGTGTAATTGCTGCACCAATTCATATTCAGAATTTCCCCATTGGTTACAAACCCTTTGTGGGATATGAGGGAACTAATCAAATTGCCGATTTAGTTTACAACTCTTTTACCCTAGGTATGGAAGATCATCTTCTGGAAATCTTTGGTGGACACGATACTAAAGAGGTAATTACCAAAGGGATTTCTGCCGACTCTGATCTCAATTGGGATAAAGAAGCTAAAGCTGAGTTAGGTAAGATTCCTGGTTTTGTCCGAGGAAAAGTTAAGCGCAATACTGAAAAATTTGCTCGCGAGCGCAGTTTATCAGAAATTACTTTAGAGGTCATGTATGCTGCTAAAGAATCTGTTGGCGCATAAGCTGTAGATTGGGCGAGATTTTCCAGAATAATCTCAAGTAAGGTGGACGGAAACGCTCTATGAAATGTAGCTACTGCTACGTCCACCCTGCCACAAAGAAATCAAACTATAAGTCATAGGCGATGGCACATCATATTTCTAGCGCACCCCTTCAATCTGGAGACGGACACGATAAAGACCAGTGTTAGCAGTAATGTAGAGAGTTTTATAATCGCTGTCTCCCCAAGCAATGTTAGTAGGAGGTTCTGGGGTTTCAATAATGCCCAGTAGTTCACCTTTAGGAGAGAAAACCCAAACTCCTCCTGCTCCAGTACTATAAACATTTCCTTTTATATCTATTTTCATGCCATCTGCTGCTCCTGCCTCACTAGGAGGTTCTAGTTCAGCAAAAAGCTTTTCCTTAGCTAGGGTTCCGTCTGACTGGACATCAAATACGCGAATATGCCCCTCTTGCGAATCATTCACATATAGTTTTGTTTCATCAGGGGACAAAGCAATTCCGTTGGGACGAACAAAATCATCAACTAGTAGGGTGAGTGTGCCATCTGGTGCCAAGCGATAAACACCATAAAATCCTAGTTCTTCTTGTTCGGGTTTAATGCCATAGGGAGGATCGGTAAAATAGATACTCCCATCTGATTTCACTACCAAATCGTTGGGACTATTTAGTTGCTTACCTTGATATTGACTCGCTAAAGTTATAATCTCTCCATCTGCTTCCGTGCGAGATACACGACGATTACCGTGTTCGCCAGTAACTAAACGCCCTAATTTATCTAAAGTATTGCCATTAGCATTGCCCGAAGGCTGACGAAAAATCTCAGGTTTTTGGTTGGGTTGCCACTTATAAATAGTATTAGCTGGAATATCACTAAATAACAAGAAGCCATCGGGATGCCAAACAGGTCCTTCGGTAAACTCAAAACCCTCAGCCACTTTTTCAACTTGGGCATTGGGTGCCAGAATGTCTCCTAAATTATTTTGTTTAGTATCAAACTTATATATCATTACGTGTCGGTAAGTTTCACCTGGGCGCAAAACAACGCTGGAAAAGTTGGGCTGATTAATTGAGTTAGGAAAATGCTGTGTTTCCAGCTCACCAATATTTCCCGAAAAAAACTGCATTCCTGGCTGATTAGTATGAAGCTGCATTACTCGACCAGACTTGGGTTCATACACAGTAGCCGCTAGTTTGATCCTGTCTGATTTTTCAGTTAAGACATAATTATAGAGATCAACTTTTTGACCATCTTTTGTTCGACCAAATTCAGTCTTGGTTAGGCTACTGTTTTTCTTTGATTCGTAGTTATCTTCCGTGGCGTAAGCTTGACTTTGCTCAAATACTTGGTAGTTGTTTCCGTTTACTGCCAGTAAACCAATTCCCATCACGGTAAAAGCTGTGATAAATGTTTTTAACATCGAGTTAACGAAAATATTTTTATATCAGTAATTGTAAGATTATACGCCTCGTGTTAATCAGCTTCGCTTAAGGTTTGCTGGCTAGTAGCTTTTAGCCTTTAGCCGTTAGCCTTTAGAGACTGTTTGTAAAAAGAAAATAAAGAAGATTACTTCAAAGTAAATTAATTTGATGTCTAAACGTTTAGTTCGGACTGAAAATTTTGCTACTTAATCTTTTATTTACCAACAGTCTCTTAGCCAATCGTGACAAGTTAAGAAAAAACTCACCGACTCAACTACTATATGTAGTATATGATTGCTTTTTGAAACACTATATGTGAGTTAAAGCTTAATCTAGGCTTGATCGCCGAAGTGAAGATGAAAAGGTGATAATCATACTCATTACTCATTACTCATTACTAAAAACCAGTTGATAAACAACCTAGTCCCTTAACTTGTCACCAATGCCTAATCCCTAATCCTCAATCCAGGCAATTCAAAATCAAGAAAACATCATAAATATGGCATTTGACGATTAAACTGTAATTATTTTTTAGCTTTTATAGTATTTATTTAACATAATATATCTCCTAAATTCGCTAGACTTTCCTTTACTGCTGTTGCAGTTACGCTTACCATGGCTAAGAAAAACTATTGAATGCCCTTTTTTGTTTATTTATTTGTCATATGTTCAATTGAAATCGGTATAGCTATCAACGTTGCTTTTGCCTTTAGCTTCACAACTAATAACTCTATTGACTAGCAAAATAGATTAATCAGGATAGTGAAAACAGAGAAAAAATCATTTAAGATAGCCAGAAAATCTGATATGCTCTCACGAGATCTCAATGTTTTCAGTTATTTAAAACCTTATTTGTCTTTCTACCAGAATTTAGGCATCAATCAAAATGCGATTCACGCGCTCTATTAAAAATCTTTACTGGCTTGATATTTTAATTCTCTTGCTGGCATTAATAGTAACGCTAATGGGCATTGGCAGCTATGGCTTGTATGAACCTCATGAAGGTCATTTTGCCATGGTTGGTCAAGAAATGGTTTGGCGCAATGATTGGGTTACTCCTCATCTCAATGGCTCGCCTTATCTCAATAAACCACCCTTACTCTATTGGTTAATTGCGATCGTTACTAAGTTTTTAGGCTCTTCAGAATTATCTGCTAGACTCTCCATGAGCATTGCAGGTTGGGTAGGAATCGTTGTTGCCTGGAAATGGACTAGAGAGTTATGGGGTGTTGATGCTAGTCGAGTCGCCGCCTTAATGCTGTCGGTAACTCTGGGCTGGTTTATTTTTACCCACCAAATCTTAATTGATGTCTTGTTAGGCACTCTACTAATTAGCAGTAATTATTTCTTATGGCGATCGCTTTATCAATCTCAATCTCGTTGGTACTGGTGGGCTACCTATATCTGTCTCTCTTTGTGTGTATTAGCGAAAGGATTAATCGGTATTGTGTTTCCTTTAGTAGGTTGTTTTACCCTGGCTGTGGTGCGACAGGATAAAAAAATCATTAGGCGCCTGCGCCTGGCTCAAGGATTGCCGTTGATGCTGGCATTAATCTTGCCTTGGTTTATTGCTGTAGAGCAAGCAAATCCAGGTTTTTGGCATTATTTTATGGTCAATGAACATTTAGATCGGATGTTAGATCGTCGCTTTCCTCCTGACTATGAAGTATCTAAAGTTAGTGTAGCTGGTTATTTGGCAATAACTGCCTGTTGGTGCTATCCCTGGATCTTATTTTTGCCCTCGGTAATTAAATCTACCTGGCAAGAATGGCATCATGGTTTATCGGCTCAAGCTTCTCTGGCAAAGCGTAAAAATAGCGATGCTGTTTTCTTATTGGCAATGGGAGCTATTTTACCTGTAGCTGCATTTTTACCCCTCTCCTCAAGATTAATTTACTATAGCGTTCCCGCGATACCTCCCTACGTTATTTTGTGTGCTGGTTGGTGGCATAAACTCTTCCAGAATTCAGCTAAGGTTCCGCAATCGTCTACTATCATTGATGGTTCCCTCTCGCCAGCAGGTTATTTATCTGAAAGTACTTGGCGTAAGTCTGTAGTTAGATCTCTAAGCTACAGTATTGGGTCTCGAACCATGAATTTATATGGCGCGATCGCTCTAGTTTTAGGCACTGGCTTCTATGGCGCCACTGCTACATTGCCTTGGTTGCTTACTCTTTTCCCTACAGCCTTGCCAACTCCAGATGTTATCGGGTTAATTACCATAGTCGCGATCGCGATGGGGACAGGATGGCTGGCTATGGGATTAGGCTTGCTCAAACGCTATGAAAAAGCTTGGATACCTTTGTTTATCGCTTCAGTTATCACTTATCTGGCAATTATTAAAAGTTTTACTCTATATGAAAACGTTCGTTCTTCTAAAAATTTGATACAGCAGGCAAATTCTTGTCTGAACTTTGATACTCTATGGATTTTTGAAGGTTCTAGGGAAATTGGCGCAGCAGGGGCAGTGGGCTATTATCTCAATCAAGCTCAACAAAATACTTCCTATCGGACAGTTAAGATCCTGTCTGATGGCGGCAAAAATCGCCTTCCACCTCAGTTTCCAGGAAATCCTCCCCCGTACTTGATTTCTGGCGATGAACTACAAACCTATTGGGATAGCGATCGCCCTGTAGTATTTCTAACCGATTTTTTACGTCAGCCTCACGATCCTCAAGATCCCTTAAGTCTCAATTTGCCTCAAGGTGTTACTCAACCCTATCTAATTAGTGGTCAACGCCGACTCTATCTGAATCAAGCCGCAACTAGACTGGCTCAATCACAATGTCCTTCAAGTACGGGCAAACTGCTGTTCGCCCCTAACGATTAATAACCGACAACTGGTCAACTACCTTTTCTTTTCCTGATGGATCTACCAAAATTAAGGATAATTTATCGGCTGCATTTCCCTTAAGATACATTTCTCCTGCTGATTCTCCTCCCAAATCAA
>JBCCDL010000049.1:0-15135 GCA_039030815.1 Cyanobacteria bacterium P01_A01_bin.83
AGAGCGTATTTTGCTCAACCTATCTGATCAATCTGATTCTAGTGAGCCTCCTGTAATTGAAGATTTTAATCTGGGAGAAGATTCAATTGAAATTTTTGGAGTTGATCAAGATGAAGCGGCAGAAATCGCTGTCTATGATCGTAACACTGGCGCAATATATTTTAATAGTGAGCCAATAGCTCAACTAGATGCAGGTCTATTTCTGAATGAGGATGAAGTTGAACTTTCAGGAAATGACTTACCAGTTAGTACTGTAAATACTAGTGAAAGTAAAGTATTTCGATTTTTTGACCCTACGGCAGGAGGTCACTTTTATACTGTAGATGAAGCTGAGAAAGACTTCGTTCGCGATAATCTTGATAATTATCTTTTTGAGGGAGAAACTTATCAAGCGATATCCACGATCACGGATAATGGGGCAGAAGAAGTATATCGTCTGTTTAATCCTTCAACAGGGGTACACCTTTATACAACCAGTGAAGTTGAACGAGATTTCATTATTGAAAATCTAGACAATTTTGACTATGAAGGAGCTAAGTTTTATGCCTATGATTCTCAGGTAGAAGGTTCTATGCCTGTTTATCGTTTTTATGAACCGACACTAGGGGTTCACTTTTATACTCCTAGCGAAGTTGAAAGAGATAATGTGATTGACAACTTAGATAACTATAATTTTGAAGGTATAGCTTACTATGCCATGCCTCTTGACAGTGAAATGAGCGATATTTAAAAGCAATTAATAATAATTTTTAGTTGAATATTGCTAAATTAGATTGCTGTTGACTGAAATTAGAATCACAACCAGATAGTTATGAATGTTTTTGAATTCAACTAGACTAAACCGCATCTAATTTGAAACCAAGAGTTTTAAAGTTAACTGCTCGTAAGTAGCGAGTAGCGAGTAGCGAGTATGTCTTGCCATTTAACTTGCTTCGTTGCCAATTTAAAAACTACGGTTTTCTATGTAGACGAGGTTTATTTGTGACTTGGTATCAAATTTCAGTGTCCTTATAACGTAAATTTGGTTATTTTACTTTTCCTACTTATTTTGATTATTTGATCGGGGGTTTTACTGACAGACAAAACAGTAAACCCTTTTTTCTTTGGTTAATTATTCCGTAAAAGCATCATGGTCGAAGCTTTAATTCCTGAAATATGCTTGTAGCTATATATATATATAGTAATCTAAACTACCTTTTAAAATGCCTCAACCTACAGCATACGAACAATATTTACTAGAACTAATCAATCGCGCTCGTTCAAACCCCCTGGCAGAAGCAAATTCGCTGGGCATAGGTTTAAATGATGGATTGGCAGCAGGTACGATTACTGAAATAGCCAAACAACCATTGGCATTTAATTCATTGTTAATCGATGCCTCTAGAACTCACAGTCAATGGATGTTGAATACTGATACTTTCTCCCATACTGGCGAAGGAGATAGTGATCCAGGCGATCGCATAGGTGATGCTGGATATCAGTTCTCTACCTGGGGTGAAAACATTGCGGCTGTTCCTATCTTCACGTCTAATCTTGCCAACGAGACGAAGCAAGTACATGAAAATTTATTCAGAAGTTCTGGTCATCGTAGAAACATTTTAAGTAATAATTTCCGCGAAATTGGTTTAGGTGCTTTGACAGGAGATTATCAAGGTTTTAACTTCTTGATGGCGACGCAGAAGTTTGCCAAATCAGGTTCAAATGTATTTTTAACTGGAGTTGCTTTTGACGATTTAGTTTTGGATGATGATTTTTATACTGTAGGAGAAGGTTTGGGCGGACTACAGGTGACGGCAGTTCGTCAATCAGATAATAGCTTCCACAGCACCACGACTATGGACTCAGGCGGCTATCAGATGGCTTTAGATGCTGGTACTTATGAAGTCAGCTTTTACGATAACGATCAAGTTTTAAGTACTCGTCAGGTTAGCATTGAGCAGCAAAATATTAAACTCGATTTAGATACTAGTAACTTACCTGTTAACTTAGCTGTTGAGACCACTCCGTTAATGGGAGAAATCGGTCAAATTTCTGATTTAAATCATGTTAGTCAAACAATCCAACTAAACAATACCTATACTAACCCTGTCGTATTTGCTCTACCATTGTCCCATAACGGTGGAGATCCTGCGATCGCCAGAATTACAGATATTCAAAATGACAGCTTTTCTTTGTATCTGCAAGAAGCGGAATATAGGGATGGTAAGCATGCTAAAGAAAGCATAAGCTACATGGTTTTAGAAGCAGGAACTTGGGAATTAGGAGATGGTACTCTCTTGGAGGTAGGAACTGTTGATACTAACGCCACTACTAACTCCTCATGGTCTGCTATTAACTTTGAAAATGAGTTTGTAAACAAACCTGCTATTCTCAGTCAAGTCCAAACCCAGAATGGAGGGCAGTTTGTCCGTACTCGTCAAAATTCAGCTAGCGCTGATGGATTTGAGTTAGCAATGGAAGAAGAAGAACTGTTAAAAAATTCAGGACATGCCAAAGAAACAGTTGGTTGGTTAGCCATAGAAACTGGAAGTGGTAACTGGAATGGATTTGACTATCAGGCTGGTCATACTGGCACCAGAATTAATCATACTTGGGACACGATTAATTTTCAGCAAGGCTTTGAACAGGCACCCAGCCTATTTGCTTCGGTGGCAAGTTTTAGAGGGCAAGATCCTATAGGATTGAGATACCGTAACCTTGGTAGTTCTAGCGTCCAAATTGAGCTAGAGGAAGATCAAAGTTTAGATAGTGAAATAGGACATACAGTGGAGTCAGTAGACTTTTTAGCGATCGCTGGTTCGGGTAACTTAAGTGCTATGGCTTATGATCCCATGGTAAATTTCTAATATTTACTATAAAGATCTTCATAACTAAACACTAGATTAAAATCGAATACATTTTCAATAGAGGTAGCTCACTTTGATTTTGGTTGATTACCAGATTAAAATTGAGCTACCTAAAACTAATTAGGTTATCGCAAATTTCGTTTTTTTGTTTAGTATCCCTATATATAATAGAGTAACTAAAACTATCTAACACGGTTTGGTATGGCTATTCGGTTTTTCTTCAAGTGGTTTAATATAATAACAAGTATCTTTGCTATCCCAACATTATTAGGATTACAGACAATACCAGTTAAAGCTCAATCAAAGATTTACGACCCACCTTCGATTACCTCCGAAGCAGAAGTATCTGATACCCTCACGGAAAATGATATTCCTACTGGAGAAGGGGGATTTGCTCGGGACTATTTTGTCCAGTTAGAGAAAGGAGATCAGGTTGCGATCGACTTAAGTTCAGATAACTTTGATTCTATGGTGATGTTGATTGCCGCCGATGGAGTTACTATCGCTGAAAATGACGATGGTCCCGATGGTACAACTAACTCCTTATTATTTTCGCGGATTACTGAAGCGGGAAAGTATATTGTCCGAGTTAGAGCATTTGGTGATACCAGTGGCGGTAAATTCACCCTCAAGTTAACTAGACTACAGCCTACTAGTAAATAAGATGTTGCTGATTTAGGATATTAGCCAATAATAATGTTATTAGCTATTAGCTTTTTAAATACTTTTTAAATATATATCAAATTAATCCTTGTTACATTCATACATACTTCGATTTGATAACGCCGTAAACTAAATAGCAGCCAAAGCAAATTTATTCTTCAATCTATTGAGCTGTATTATCAGGATTAACTACCTGGTCTTTAAAGTCGATTAATAACTGCATATTGTCAATCATAATATTTCTCAAATCTTGAGTTAGAGGTAATACTCCTTGAGCGCCGAACCACTGCTCAAAGATAGTAACGTATTGAGGCTTATCATTTAAAAAGCCCTGCATAAATTCAATCAGACTGTAGTTAACAGTATTTAAAAACTGAGAATTGTTTTCAGGAACCATACAAGCAATTCCTTCCCGAGAAAAATCCCCCACAATTTGCCACTCTTCTGGATTAGGAATCGAGCGTAACCAGCTTTCTAACAAAATACCATCAGAAGCAAAAGCATCAATTTCATCATTTTGTAATGCCTGATAACCAGCAGCACGATCTTTGAGCCTGACTATTTCAGCAGAAGGTTGAACTCTTTTGATAGTTTGTTCACTAGTAGTTTTAGCTAAAGCGCCAATTCTTTGATTGACTAATGAGTCAGCATCCCAAAAATCATTACCTTTTTTGGTTAAAAGCCTGGTTCCTGTCGAACTATAGCTAAAGGAAAAATCAATTTGGCGATCGCGTTTCCAGGTAAAGCTACTGGCATCGCAAACGATATCAACCTGCCCCTCAATTAGCTGGGGAATGCGCTCTCGGGGTGATAGAGCCACTAATTCTAGTTCAATTGATCGCTGGTATTCTTGTTCTAGCTGATGGGTAATCAACTCTAAAATATCGATGGAATAACCCACTAGTTCACCTTGCTCATTACGATAGGCAAAAGGTAAGGCATCTTTGCTAGTACCTGCGGTTAGTTTTCCTGTGCGGGCAATTTTTTCGGCTACGGTTTCGGCAATAGCATTAGAAGTATGAACCCATAGCCAACTGCAACTTATCAGGAAAATAGCCGTTTTTTTCGCCCAGAAACACCGCTGCATAGATATTGCTTGTCTTTACAAAAAGGTTCGTTACAGTATTAAGGCATAAAAGCCAAATTGACCAGCTTGATCATTGTCATTTAAGATTTATCATAAAAAATATTATTATTTGTTAATAACTAACGAAAATTAAGAAAATACTGTGACTCGAATTTTTTTAGCGATCGCTGGAGCCTTGGGCGGAATTTCGGTAATTTTGGGGGCATTCGCCAGCCATGCCTTAAAAGATCGCTTGAGCGAGCGTGCTTTAGCAATCTGGGAAACTGGCACTAAGTATCAGATGTATCATGCCTTAGCATTGATTTTAATTGCTTTATTGATCTCGCGCTTTCCTAATTCAACTCTGTTAAATGTGGCAGGATTTGCTTTTATTGCAGGAGTATTTATCTTTTCGGGCAGTCTTTATGCTCTGAGTCTCAGCGGCATCAAGTGGCTGGGAGCAATTACGCCTCTAGGTGGAGTCGCTTTTATTATCGGCTGGATATCTTTGACCTTGGCAGCTTCGAGACTGAGTTAAAGGAATAGTTAATGCTACTTTAAGCAAAAATTATCAGCAAATTTTATGAATCCAAGCTGTAAAATTTTATATAGTTTACCCAAAAAATCATGAATTCCTTAATCTTTTAAATCTATAACGGAAAAGATTTTCTATTAACTTATTATGCGTATTGCCCTATTCACAGAAACGTTTTTACCAAAGGTTGACGGTATTGTTACTCGACTACGCCATACAATTGAGCATTTAGAACGTAATGGCGATCGCGTTTTGGTCGTTGCCCCCGAAGGCGGTTTAACAGAATATAAAGGTGCCAAAATTTATGGTATCCCAGGAATGCCCCTACCTTTGTACCCTGAGCTAAAATTAGCCTTACCTCCACTAGGTACAAAAAGGGCGATCGAAGAATTCCAGCCCGACTTGATTCATGTAGTCAACCCTGCGTTTCTGGGTGTAGGGGGGATTTACTATGCCAAAAACATGAATATTCCTTTAGTGGCTTCTTATCATACTCACTTACCTCAATATCTGCATCATTACGGTTTGGGAGCATTAGAAGGACTGCTCTGGGAACTACTTAAAGCCGCTCATAACCAGGCATGTTTAAATCTCTGCACTTCCAGCGCTATGGTTAAGGAGTTAATGACCCACGGCATTGAACGAGTAGATCTGTGGCAAAGAGGAGTTGATACGGAGATGTTTCAACCACACTTGGCATCGGCGCAAATGCGATCGCGACTGTCTCAAGGAAATCCTGAAGCTCCTTTGTTGCTTTATGTAGGTCGTGTTTCAGCCGAAAAGCAAATAGATCAAATTAAGCCTGTACTAGAGGCAATTCCCACGGCTCGTTTGGCAATTGTGGGAGATGGACCAAATCGGGAGGCTCTAGAAGCTCACTTTGCAGGTACAAATACTAATTTTGTCGGCTATCTTCAGGGTTTAGAATTAGCCTCTGCTTTTGCTTCGGCTGATGCGTTTGTCTTTCCCTCTCGCACCGAAACTCTGGGTCTAGTATTATTAGAGGCGATGGCTGCGGGTTGTCCTGTGGTAGCTGCTCGCTCGGGCGGTATTCCTGATATTGTTACTAATGGTGTTAATGGCTATTTGTTTGAACCAGATGATCCTGATGGTGCTATTACCGCTACTAAATCTTTGTTAGAGGCGACTCAAGCCAGAGAAGAATTGCGTCATAATGCTCGGGTCGAAGCAGAACAATGGGGTTGGGGTGCAGCAACTCAACAGCTACAAAAGTATTATCGCAGTATCTTAAGTGCCGAGTATGGTGTTTCTGCGGCTTAATCAGCTTCTCAGTAATCAGTTGGTAGGGTGGGCAAAGCTAAAGCTTCCTGAGCTAAAGTCGATCAACTCATTTTGCCCACCGTGTAATCAGTAATCACTATTGCCTCAACTATCTGTAAACCAAGACTATCGGTTTAATTATGTCCTTGTTGGCGATCGCAGCCAGCCAGTAATCGTTTTGCTCCATGGTTTTATGGGGAACTGTAACGATTTCTCGGCAGTAATCGAGCAGCTAGATGGCTTTTGTTGCTTAGTGGTTGACTTACCTGGTCATGGTCAGACAGAAGTTAAGCATGATGCTAATTATCTGATGCCGAATGTGGCACAGGCAATAATTGAGCTATTGAAATACCTGGCTATCGAACGGTGTTGGCTTTGGGGTTATTCTATGGGAGGGCGAATTGCTCTTTATTTAACTATCTATTTTCCTCAGTATTTTTGGGGAGTGATTCTAGAATCTACTTCACCAGGATTAAAGACGCAACTCGAATGCGAGGGACGTATTCAACAAGATCTTGAGTTAGCGAAGCGGCTGGAATCGGTCGAACTGTCTCAGTTTATACATCAGTGGTATCAGAATCCTTTGTTTAGCTCTTTTGTGCAACATCCTAATTATCAACAAGCACTTACTAATAGACTAAATAACAATCCTGCTAAATTAGCTAAATCATTGCGGATGATTGGGTTAGGAATGCAGCCTTCACTGTGGCATTATTTACCAAATATTAAAATTACTATAATGTTTATGGTTGGCGCATTAGACCTCAAATTTCTAACAATCAATCGTCAGATACTTGATGTATGTCCCCAGGCAAACCTTTGCATTATTCCCAATACTGGACATAATATTCATTTTGAAAATCCTGTAGCAATAGTAAAAATGTTCAAGAAAATAGTATAGTAATTGTCTTAAAATTGATACTTAATTTGGAGCAGTTTTTAACTATCAAAAGTAAATACATATAATATCTCTAATCTAGATTGAAAAGATTGAGTAGGCTTTATTTCAATCAGATATTTTCTGGCAGATAAACAGCTAATTTTAAGCGGATTAGCTTATTTTTGCTGCTGAAATACATAAGAATTTATGATGCAAATACGTTAAAATTCTCAGTGGTTACACATAAACACATTCGTAACAAATATATCTCTAACTATCGAGGTGACACAAAGCAGTAACTATAATCACATTTGGCAGATTAATTTGACGAAGTGAACGCAGGTTCCCTGTCGTTTCACGGCAGGGTACTGTTCACTTTTCAACGTAATACTTAAGTGCTACAAGTAATAATATCTTTTTATGACTATTCAATCATCGTTATCATTATCGACAATTGCGGCAAATAATATTTCAGTCGTGAATATATTTACAGAAATATTTAAAAAATTGCATGACGTCAAAACTAGCGACTCGACTCTCCAAGCAGCAGTAGAAATTGTCTATCAGGTAATTCAATGCGATCGCGCTGTGGTATATAGTATGCAGTCAGATTCCTATTGTAAAATAGTCGCCGAAGCAGTTACTCCTGGCTATACGCAAACTTTGGGGATGAAGTTGCAAGATCCTTGTTTTGAAGCAGGATACATTGAAAAGTATCGTCGAGGACGGGTACGAGCAATTACTGATATTTACAACTCGGGAATCAATCCTTGTCATATAGAAAGTTTAGAGAAGATTGAGGTCAGATCTAATTTAGTTGTACCTTTAGTCCGCCCAGACGATTCCCTCTACGGGTTGCTGGTGATGCATCAGTGTTCCCGAGCTAGAGAATGGCAGCAGTCAGAAGTTGAATTTGTGCTGCAAGTAGCCAGTTGGATCATTGAGCAACTTTCTGAGCAAGAAACTAACTTAGCTTGTCAGTCTCAAGTTACACAGATGAAGCAGGCTAAAGAGCTAATTAATGATGCTATTTTACGCATACATCGTGCCGAAACTAGCTTAGAAGTATTACAGCAGGGGGTAGAACAAGCCAAAACCATGCTCAACTGCGATCGAGTTGTTGTTTACTGTTTGCAAAACCAGCAGATGGGAAAGATTGTTGCTGAGGCAACCACTCCTGCTTTAGCACCCACTTTAGGTAGCACCATCAAAGATCCTTGTTTTGAATATCGCTACATCGAGCAATATCAACAAGGCAGAATTCGTTCGATACCTAACATCTATGAGGCGGGAATGACAGCCTGTTATGTTGAAAATCTGGCAAAAATAGGCGTTCGCTCAAATTTAGTCGCGCCAATTAACTGGGACAACGGTAAGATCTATGGTTTATTAGTAGCTCATCAGTGCTTTGATTTTAAAGACTGGCAACCAACCGAAATTGACTGTTTTAAAGATATTGCTTTGCATACTGGCTTGTCCCTATCTAAAGCCAAATTTAAAGAGCAATCTCAAACAATTGAAGCAGGATTAAACCGACTTAATGATATCAGAACTACCGTCAGCCTTGCTCAATCAAAGATTAGTCAGATTAAGCAACCGATCTATGACACTAATAAGATATTAGTAGAAATTGGTAATCTTTATAAGTTACTAGAACGGGAGATTAATCAAATAAATCAAAATAGTTCGGCACAGACTAAAAAAGATACAAAACTGATTCAGATTATCACTCGTAAGCTATTTGGAGTTACCGTAAAATTAAAGCAATCTCTGGGTAGGGTTCATCTTAGCGGCAATGAAGCAAGGGAAGTTTTAACAGAAGCGATGATTAATCTTGATAACAATCAGGAACAATGAGCAATGAGTAATGAACAGGTCGATTAATCGGATACTCTTGATCGCGAAATGATAGAAGAGGTGATTTCAACCAAAAAGCTCTGAGCATTATTTGTTGAGGTGTTGACTGTTGAGGTGTTGACTGTTGAGGTGTTGACTGATGAAGTGACCTGCATATTATAGTCATTTAGATCCTATTTTGATAGTATCTGTCGTAACATCAAACAGGACTATGAATCCAGAAGTATCTGTTATTATTCCTACCTACAATAGTGAACTATATCTAGCACAAGCACTCAAGTCTGTCTTAAATCAAAGTTATCGTTGTTTAGAAGTGATTCTGGTTGATGATGCTTCTGTAGATTCTACGGTACAAATAGCTCGTAGTTTTCGCGACCCCAGATTGAGTATCTATCAAAATAATCGTAATCGTGGAGTAAGTTATAGTCGCAATCGTGGTATCACAAAAGCCCAAGGAAAATGGATTGCACTTTTAGACTCTGACGACTGGTATGCGCCACGGCGTTTAGAAAAGTTATTGACAATAGCTGAAGCTCAAAACGCAGATTTAGTTGCCGATGATCTATCGCTGATTAATGAGCATGAGATGCAACCCTGGAGTACCCTGTTATCTGAAAGCTGGCAAAATCATTTTCCCCTAGTCTCTACTATTGATGCGGTTCAATTCGCCAAGAGCGATCGCTTATCAGAGATTAATGCTAAACAAACTTGGAGTTGGGGCTATCTTAAGCCTTTAATTAGACGAGAATTTTTACTCAAAAATTATCTTAAATACGACGAAACAATTAAGGTGGGAGAAGACTTTATCCTGTATTTAGAATGCTTAAAGCAACAGGCTAAATTCTGTTTGTTAGCGCAGCCCTACTATTATTATCGAACAAGAGTTTTATCCCTTTCTACTAGAAAACCTACAGAATATTTGTCCTCTTCTTGTGCGATAACTAGTAGCTTTATTGATCGATCAGCGAGTTTCGTCACAGAATTTGAGTTACTCGAAGTATTGTTAGAAAATTTGATAATTTTTCAAAAGCGATTAGAATACTATCGTTTAATCGAGAAAATTAAGGACAAAAAGTTTTTAGCAGGAATTAAACATGGGATTAATCATCCCTATATACTTCCTGAACTAACTAAAAAGTCAATTATGATTCTTAAAAATCAGCTTGGGGCTTTAACCCAAATTACAAATACCGCTAAACAGCCTGTTGCTCTAAGTAAAACGAGCGCCTCCATCCGTTAAGAAATTAGGCATTGCTGATTAATGACTAGAAAGCACAAATCAGAGCAAAAGCGATTACCTGGCTATCTAAGCTGGACTTAAACTTAGATCTTGCACCTATCCCATAACTAAACGGACACCCTCTCGCACCTGAGGGAACCCCAGGTGTCTTGTCCTCCTTGTGTTATTAGGGAAAAGGGTCAGAGGAACCCCGCCGTAAAACGATTCCCAAGACAAGACCATTTACTAAATCCCAACCCAGATATTAAATAACAATGAATCAAAATTCATTTGAATTTCTAGATCCTAACTTTGATCCGAATAATAAAGTTAGAAAAAGAAATACTGTCGAACAAAAATATATTAAAGAGTTGCTTGATGAAGGAATTGGCAGGACTGTTATTAAAGATGTTTGTAAATCATTTAATGACTATGTGTGTCAAAGCTATTCTTGGGAAATAACTGGGTATCGAATAGATTGGGACAAACATCCTTCATGTAAGAGATTCTATTGGTTGAGTAGTAGTGACGAAGAAACAGCTACTTTTTTGCGAAATAGTTGTTTGTCTTTGCATGAAAAAGCTTGCGTAGTATATTCTCCTAATGAGCCTGGATTGATTGTCGATTTTAAATATGCTCAAGATAATGTTGATGTATTGACTTGTCATGCTTCTGGGTTAGCATTTCTAGTAGCAGTAACAAATGAAATTTCTAATTTAGAAGTACCTAATTTACTCTATGATTGTTTCATTGAGGTAGATAGAGATTATTGGATAACCGAGGCTTGATACAATTAATTTGATGTCTTTAACTACGGTTACGATGCAGCCGACAACTTAACTAGGATTAGCGATCGCATCTCAGGATTAGATTTAGTCTGTCTGGTAAGTTGCCTACCTGGAACACTAATCAGCTATAGTAATAGACGGTATTAGAGAAATATATTAGTTATGGCAAGCGAATCCCCTTCAAGCACCGACCGACAACAGCGAATTAGAGAGCATTTAGCTAAGAGTTCGGGTGGTGAGATTGATTTTCAACGTTATCCTCAAAACTATAGTCCTGCACAACAGTCTGCACCAAAATCAAGTAGCAAAAGCCGTCAAGAACACATTGAACGCAGCAAAGGTAACTACAATCTTAATTCTGGCAGCAGACAAGAGCGTAAAAGCAGAATCATGAGTCATGTAAGGATTACTAGAGGATAATCATTGATCATTGAACATTGAACATTGAACATCTACTAATACATTCTTTTCTAGGATAGAGATTTGACACCTAAACAAATATTAAAAGACTAGATATCAAATGTTAATTAATAGATGTTTGATACAAGCCAAGAATTTACAGTAGTAGCTTTGATTAACTTAAACTGCTACTTGATAAATCTCATGTTATACATTGGGTCTGTTTTGTCCATCCAGGTATGTCTAAGTAATTTTTTTAACTGAGGACTCGCATTTGTAATCATGTCTGGTTGGTGAGCAAATAAATTGTTTTCCAGTGGATGAACATATTGTGGTGTATAGTTTCCTAATAATGATACCCGAGAGCGATCGCTTTTATTATCTGAGGTATCATGCCAGCATAGTCCGTGAGAAATGATTGCCGAACCTGCACTTCCTGTAATTCGTTTCGCCTTCAATTTAAACTGCCATTTGTTTGGTTGCGTTGCCAATTTTTGCGTCCCCGCAGCAAACACAGGGGCACCATTGTTGACAGTGAAGTCTTCTAACATCCAAATAACTTGAATTTCTAGAATAGGATACTTGGGAAAGGGAGCAGGCATCGCCCAATAGGGATAATCGACATGAATACCCATGCTTTTAGCTCCTGGATGGAGAATATGAGCTGAAAAGCCGCCTAGAATTATATCTTCTCCCAGAATTTCTTCAACGATCTCTAGTATTATCTGATTTTGAACTAGATCGGCAAAAACATCTCCGCGATAAATCAAGCCATAAAGTCGTTCTTTTTTTTCTTGAATAACTAAATTTCCGTTTTGCTTGTCCTGTTGCGCCAGTTCCAAAATTAGATTTCTAGCTGCTGTTGCTTTGTCTGCACTCACCAAATTGGGCAGAACAACGAAACCTTTGCCACGAGTAATTTCTTTATTGATGGCAGCAGTATTTACTGTAGATGTAGATAATTGGATCAAAATAATAATTAGTAGTTAGATGATTGTTAGTTGTTAGTTGTTAGTTGCTTCATTTTTCCATAGCTTGAACCGACTTAGGAACATCAGCGGTTAAGATCTCATGTCCGTCAGGAGTTACGAGCAGATCGTCTTCAATGCGAATTCCAATGCCTTTCCAGTTATCGGGAATTTCAGGTTGTCCTTCTGCTGGCTTAATCTGAGGGGAAATATAAATTCCAGGTTCAACGGTCACAATATGTCCTGGGGTTAAATTTTGCCAAGTATCTTCATTGTACTTGTAAACTCCCACATCATGAACATCTAAGCCCAGCCAGTGTCCAGTACGGTGCATGTAAAAAGGTTTGTATTTTTCTTCTTTGATAATCTCTTCCAGGTCGCCCTTAAGAAGTCCGAGATCTAACAAACCCTGAACAATGACACAGACAGCAATATCATGAAACTCATTGTAAGGCTTCCCTGGCTGCACCTCGGCGATCGCTTTTAACTGAGCCTCTAAGACAATTTCATAGATAGCTTTTTGTTCGGGAGTGAATTTGCCACCGACAGGAAAAGTACGGGTAATATCGCCGTTATAGTAACCGTAGGAACATCCTGCATCGATTAGTAATAGTTCATTGTCCTGCATTTGGCGATCGTTTTCAATGTAGTGCAGAATGCAAGCATTTGCCCCCGATGCCACAATCGAAGGATAGGCAATACCGATGCCCCCTTGCTGACGAAAGACATGCTCGATTTCCGCCTGTACTTGATACTCATAAAGTCCTGGTTGAGCAAATTCACGGGCGCGATTATGTGCCATTGCCGAGATTTTAGTTGCTTGGCGCATCATCGCTATTTCTCCAGGGCTTTTAACTAAGCGCATGGGGAAAGTCAACGGGCGCGTATCCTCTATAGCCAAGGGTGCAGTTCCCCGTTTTTGATAACCCCGCATCAAGTTCTGCCAATGAGAGATAATAACGTTATTAAAATTACTATCCCGACCTAAATGATAGTAAATGCGATCGGCGTTAACTAAATACTGCGGTAGCTTTTCATTAAGTTCGGCAATGGGGTAAGCTTCATCCGCACCATAAAATTCTTTAGCTGATTCCACGCCACAGCGATAACCCGTCCAAGTTTCTTTTTCAGGATCTTTGGGCTGCACAAATAAAATATACTGATGTTCTTCGTGGTGAGGGGCGAACACCGCTACTGCTTCAGGTTCATTAAAACCCGTCAGATAGTAAAAGCTGCTTTCCTGACGATAGTTATACTCAACATCATTGTGCATCGTTGCCATCGGCGCACTACGGAAAATTGCGGTTCCTCCACCAATTTTGGACATTAACTCCTGCTGGCGGGAGCGATATTCTTGCTGCTCAATCCCCATGCTGTTTACTTATTTAGCATTTGTAAATTTTCTTATACAGTTTATTATGCGTTAAAATTGATTTCTGTGGCAGGAATTATACTGAGGCAGTCATTAAACGGAAATATTCTTCTGTTTTTGATTATTGTGTAGTGATTGCTGTGATCTAAAATTGATGATGTTTAACTTCAGGCTAGAATCTTGAGGTTAGATTTATCCATAAAGAGCAGCAATGCCAATTCCCCCAGAAATACAATCTCTCGTCGAACAGCTCAATTTGGAACTAGAAGAAATTGAGCGAGAAGCAACAGAAGGTGAAAAGATTGTTCGTCAACTAATGTCTCTTTTTCCCAATAATGCTTCACTCATACAATTCTTCGCTTATTGGCAGACTACTCGGTTTTTTGTGGTTAATGCTAAAAGAAGAATTAACGAGACTAAAGAACAACTTGCAGAACAACCAGAAGAGTCGGAGATTGTGCGAGAATCGGGAAGAGATTTAGCGACCTTACTAGGTGAGGTGATAGAAACTAAGATACGAAGTAGAGCTTTATTAGATCGCTTAAAGAATTTATCATGAAACAATTACCAGATAAGAAAACCTTGCAAGAGTTACTGTCAATGGGTAAAGATTTGGAAGATAGAGCTAGAAAAATTTACCAAATGTCAGAAGCTTTAGCACAAAAATACGAACAACAACCGAAGGAGAAAACACAATCGTCACCAAAAGAACAACTATTTAGGAAAAGTGAAGAAACCACCTAATGAGAAAACTCTAAACAAACTATTGGATTTCGCTAAAGATTTTGAACAAAAAGCTCTTTCTGTTTACGAAATAACTACAGAAATTGATGATAAATGGTGTGTTCTTTGGGAACTAAAGAGTAAGGTGGTGATTGCAAAGTCTGATGATTCACAAGATTGATTTTATTACCGTTGCCGAAGATTTAAAGTTAATCATAAAAGCGATCGCCATGATCAAATTTTAGACATTAATTCTTGCTGCATAATCCCCATACTATTTTACTTGTAAGGAAACATAATCTATAGATCAGGCGGTAATGCTTCTATAGAACTAACTCCACATTCAGTAGAGTCAGTCAATCAGTCAATTTATTTGGTAATTGAACAAGGTAGAATGATAGGTGATGGATCTTAATAATTCTCTCTACTCAAAGTCACTGTTACTGATTACTCTTAATTATTAACCAGCGCGCTTTTCTTGGATTCAATCAACTGTTGCCAAACTCCTGTTGGTTGCCAAATCTGATTCATCGGATAT
>JBCCDL010000050.1:0-15110 GCA_039030815.1 Cyanobacteria bacterium P01_A01_bin.83
TAAATCTTTGGTAAAAGAATGGCAGAAAGTAGCCGATCGCAATTACCACACACCACTTCCCAGACTTCCTTATACCTTTGAATTTGTGTGTTGAACTCAAAACAATGAACAAAGTGAAATCACTGGGCGCTCAACAGTTTGGGGAAACCTCAAACTTACGCCCACTTAAACTAGCAACAGTTTGGCTGGGCGGATGTTCTGGCTGTCATATGTCCTTTTTAGACCTAGACGAATGGCTGATCGATTTGGCTGCCCAGGTAGAACTAGTCTACAGTCCCTTTGCAGATATTAAAGAATATCCCAAAGGAGTAGATATTGTATTAGTTGAAGGTGCTGTCGCCAATGAAGATAATTTGGAACTGATTAAAAAAGTGCGCGTAGCGTAGCCATGCC
Source organism: Cyanobacteria bacterium P01_A01_bin.83 (assembly GCA_039030815.1). Lineage (GTDB taxonomy): Bacteria > Cyanobacteriota > Cyanobacteriia > Cyanobacteriales > Xenococcaceae > Waterburya. The sequence goes on from JBCCDL010000050.1 coordinate 394, forward strand.
GAAGGCTTATCGCTCGAAGATTTTAGTTTCCTTTGGTGACTGTGCCGTTACTGGCAATGTTACGGCGATGCGTAATCCTTTTGGCGATCCTGAATCTTTCCTTCAGCGTTCTTATCTTGAAGCTGCCGATATCCAGAATCAAATACCCCAAGAACCAGGCATTGTGCCAAAGCTATTGAATCAAGTGCAGCCAGTTCATGAAATTGTTGAAGTAGATGTTTATCTCCCTGGTTGTCCGCCTAATGCCAGTCATATCCGCACTGCTTTAGAAATGCTGTTGGCTGGAGAAGTTCCTCATCTAACAGGGGAATTGATTCGCTTTGGCTAGCAATTGTTATTGATTGTGAATGACGGAGTTTTATTTGCCAAATAAATAACTTGTAAAAAAAATATTAGAGGTGATAAAAATGATGGATATCGACTCTAGCAGAGATGAAACTGCATTAATCGGTGAAGCGATCAAACTATCGGGTGAGTTTAATGTTAACAATGCGTTTTCGTTATCCTTAGCCCATAACAACAATGCTGAAGAATATTTGGCAGTATGGGACTTTTCCCATGTTGGCGGAAGAACCGTAACCTCCCAGCGGTTTTCTGCTACGGGTTCTTTAATTGGTGAAAGCGTAGATCTATCCCAAAGCGCGAATATCAACGTCGATCCCGCCGCTGCTTATAATTCCATTGACGATCGCTATCTAATTAGCTTTAGAGTCCAAGAAGATCCTCTACTTCCCTTTAACAGTGCCGTCGGTCAGCTAATTGAGGGGGATAGTGAATTAATCGGTGAGAATTTTGCCCTTAACGATGGGGGATTTGAGCTTAGTTTGCTGTATAACCCCGAAGTCAATCAATATTTCCAGACTGGTAGAGATTCTAATTTTAATCAAATTATCGCTCAACAGATTGATTCAGCAGGAAATTTAATCACTCCTGGGATTACCCTTGATTTAGCAGAGACCGATGACGCACCCAACGGCGAGGTTGCGTTTGATAGTGTAAATAACCAGTATTTTGCCATCTGGCGCAGACAAGATCCCGATCTCATCTTACAAGGTAGATTGATCGCTGCCGACGGCAACTTAATCAGTGATGTGTTGGCAGTTTCTCAGCCAGTAAGTCCCGAAGGAGTAGTGCCCTTTTCGTCTATGGTTACTGAGTTCGACCCGATCAAGACCCAGTACCTCGTCGCCTACAATTTATTTCAAGAACAACAAGTCCGCGCTCAACTGGTGGATGCGGATGGCACATTAATCGGGCAAGAATTATTGCTCAACGATGGTTTTTCCAGCAATTTGGTTGAAGTTGATTTCAGTGAGACTTTGGGCATCTATCTACTGGTGGGGGTTAGAGGTGACGAACTATATGGTCAGTTTCTCAGCAGTTCGGGCAATCTCCTCGACGAGACTTTTATAATTGATGATGATAGCAATAACGCTATCTTTGACACCGACATAATTGCTAATGACAGCTTGGAAGAGTTTGTCGTTGGTTGGACACAAGCATCCACTGACGGTGTTTTTGCTCAAAGACTAAAACCCGCAAATTTGTTCAATATTCAATCTGGTACATCTGCACGGGATTTCCTTAGAGGAAATGGAGAACAAGATTTTATCGATGGTCGCGATGGTAATGACTGGCTTTTTGGCGACAACGGTGATGATACTCTCGAAGGGGGTTTAGGTGCGGACACCCTTTCTGGACAAAATAATGACGATCATTTGATCGGCGATCGCGGTCGGGATTTACTGTTTGGTGGGGATGGAGAGGATTTTCTTGATGGTGGTGAAGAGGCAGACTTGCTGTTTGGCGGTAGTAATGCCGATCTATTCCTGTTAAGGGAGGGCGATGGCAGAGACAGAATTTTTGATTACCGAGACGGTCAAGATTCCTTTGTCTTGGCTCATGGTCTAACATTTGAGCAACTTACAATCACTCAAGGTATAGGGCAAAGCACAATTAGCATCACCGATACCTCGGAAGAATTAGCATCCATAGTTGGAGTCAATGCTAGTACGATCAACATGGATGATTTTCTGCTTCAGCAGGATATTTTGTAATCGGTTAAATTAAACGCTCAAGAATCAACTGAAAGTCTTATAATTAAAGTAAAGAGAGTTGAGCTAGGTCTATGCCTTATTTAGAAGCAATAACTGGCAAGTAATAGCGATACAAGTTACTTGGGCTGAAAAATATTTTGGATGTAAATAGCCGCTTGTAATATGAAATACAAGAAAGAAAGCTACACCTAAAAATTTTAAGAGAACGATATACGTGTTCGACAACAATTCTGATAGAAGCTAAATTTCGATTCTCTTGTTTCTGTTTTTTAGATAGTTCTTTCTTTCTAGGTTTCTTATGAGGAATTTGACTTAATTTATGGATTTTTTTAATCCCTTGATATCCTTTGTCTCCCAAACACATAATTTTTTCTGTCAAACAAGTTTTACTTTTTTTAAATAAGCTAAAATCGTGTTCTTTTCCTTTGCTGTGAGCCGTACAGACTATTTGCTTGTTTGATTGGTTAATTACTATTTGAGATTTTAAGGCATGCTTTTTCTTTTTTCCACACGAACGCATTCGCGTTCAGGTTTGCGGAGCAAACTCTGCTGCGAAGCAGCGTATATTTTTTCTGTTTTTTTTAGGACGTTCAATAGGATTTTCAGTTACATCAACAATAACTACACTAATTTCAGTACTGGATTTTGATAGTTGTTTTTTTCCAGGCAATCTAAATGCTGGGGACTTGATTAAAATCTCCTCTATTTTGGTAATTATGCGATATACTATCGATTCGTTTAGCCCCCAAGATTGCCCAATGTGATTCGGGCGGTCAACATTCTGGGGAGACCCCAGAATTACGCCCTCAGAAAGTAAGTTCTATACTCTCGTAGATATTCTAGGGTCATCAAAACTTGATTTTCTAGACTTAATTTGGATGGTCTTCCTGTTTTCTTTTTTAATTTTTCATGATTTTCTACTAATTTAACCATTCGCTTGAAAGTCTCTAAGTTCACTCCACATAAGCGTTTGAATTCTTCTGCTTTAAGGTTTTTGACTGTTTCGTAACCCATATTTTTCTAATTTTATTAGCGAGCGATCGCATTTTACATGAAACTTTTGCAAGAGGTCTATTTATTATTTTATATATAGCAACAAGGAATATATCTGCTATTGATGCAGGATAATAATTTGTGTCTTTGTGTACATTGATATATTCAATAATATGCTTTTTTGCTATATCAAGAAATATTGTAGTATTAAATAATTCATTTTCTATTTTCTGTTGAATCTTTAATAATTCGATAGTTGATTTATAACTCAAGTCTGGAAAATATGATTCTAAATCGCTTAATATACTGACTTGGCAATCAGAAATAGAGCTAATAATTAAGAGAAGTATTGATAAATGAATCAAGAATGTAATCATATTTCAAATAACTACTATGATCAATATAATAATCGCAATATTTATTGCTAATATCTTCTGTGACTCGGCTACATATTCCAAACATTAATAGTCTTATTTCATCTTTCGCAGGTTTTAATTCAAGTTGGGCGATTAGTAGGGGCAAACCGCCGTTCGCCCCTACAGGGTTAATGATGACAATGCCGTAAAAATGGTTGGGCATCACCACATATTCATCCAATTCAATTTCCTGTCTAATTATGGACGCTCGCATCCATTCTTCTTTAAGAATTACACCATATTGGTTTAATTGCATTGCACTATTAACAATATCGCCAAACAAACACTGTCTCTGATGACAATAAATGGTCACAAAATAGTATCCTGCTTGAGAATAGTCGTATCCAGGTAATCGAATAGATCGTCTTTTGTGTTGATTGGGGTCATATCGCATGGAACTCTATCGTTCCCCAATCGATTACAACTGAGATCGCTCTAAATTAAAATAAAACCCCAACATTATTAATACAAATGTCGTTTATTTGGCTCAAAGTAACCACAATCGAAAATCCCATCCCGATTTTATATGGTAGGGTGGTGATTCTCTGCCAACTACTGGCACTGTTTGACATTGTCATTGGTATCGCTAAAGGCTTTATTATTTATTGTCGAAATATTTTCTCCAGCGATCGCGAAGCCTACCCGAAGGGTAATCGCGCTGCTAGTTCGTTTCAAGCCAGTCGCTAGGCAATGGGTTATTCATTTTCTTTGGGACTGAGTTTTTTGATTGGGGCAAGTATTCTCACCTCAACCATTGCTCCTAGTTGGAATGATATTGGGCAGTTGGCAGCCATAATTGCTTTGCGGACTATTTATTAAGTTAGATTTAGCTCATACTCCCACGTTAATTTTAAGCATTGCGGTATTGGTGTTTTTGTTTGCTTTCCAGCGTCGCTTTGCTACTGCACCCATACCTTTAATTGCAGTGTTGCTGTCTACCGCAGCCGTAGCCATATTTAACCTGAATACTCGTGGAGTCGCCACAATTGGCGAGATTCCTGCTGGCTTACCGTCTTTTGCCCTACCTCAATTATCCGTCAGTAATTTGACATCTTTAGTGGCTGCTGCGGTGGGTATTTCGCTGGTGGGTTATTCTGATAATGTTTTGACTGCAAGAGCGTTTGCCAATCGCAATAACTATAAAATCGATACCAACAAAGAATTATTGGCTTTGGGAGTATCTAACTTGGGTAATGGTTTGATGCAGGGTTTTCCCGTAAGCAGTAGTGGAAGCAGAACCGTTATTGGTGATTCTTTGGGGAGCAAAAGTCAGCTATATTCTCTGGTGGCGATGGTGGCAGTAATTATCGTGCTGCTATTTTTCCGTCCTTTGTTAGCTTTATTCCCCAAAGCTGCACTGGGGGCAATTGTAATTTATGCTGCTACCAAATTAATTGAGGTTGCGGAGTTTGTTAGGCTGTATAAATTCCGTCGCAGTGAATTTGCGATCGCCATTACCACTACTATTGCTGTTTTAGCCACCGATATTCTCGTCGGGGTGGGTATTGCGGTTAGTCTGTCGGTAATCGAGCTATTCTATCGCGTCGCCCGTCCTCACGATGCAATACTGGGTACAGTTCCAGACTTAGCGGGATTTCACGATGTTGATGATTGGGAAGGGGCGACTACCATCCCTGGTTTGGTAATCTATCGCTACGACGCACCTTTATGTTTTGCCAATGCGGAGAATTTTAAAGAACGAGTAATAGAAGCAATCGCAGCAGAACCTCATCCTGTAGAATGGCTAATTTTAAACATGGAAGCCAATGTAGAAATAGATATTACCGCGATTGGCATGCTAGCAGAATTACGCGAAGAACTAGCCACCAAAAATATTACCTTTGCCCTGGCGCAGGTCAAGCAGGATCTATATCTCGACCTCAAAAAAGCTCAGTTTTTGAACCCTGATGCTGAGTATATTTTTCCCACCTTAAGAACTGCGATCGCAGCTTTTAAACAACGGCAAATGTAATTGTTATTCGAATGCTTTGAGTTGCTTTACTTCTTCTGAGTTTGTTTGCAACTGTTCTACTAGGCGATCGCAACAACTCCTAACTACATACGGCGAACCCTATCGCCTTTGTGACTTTAAAAAGCTTCACGGCTTTCTCAACTTATTTGATTAGTCTGAAAGTGAGGCAAAACAAAACCTTATTAATTGGAGGCGATGCGATGTTATTTCGCCAGCTATACGACAGCGAATCAAGCACCTACACTTATCTTTTAGCAGATTTGGACTTGGAAGAAGCAATTTTGGTCGATCCTGTTTTAGAACAAGTAGAACGGGATCTTAAGCTGCTAAGAGAACTAGGTTTAAATTTGCGCTATTGCCTGGAAACTCATATTCATGCCGACCATATTACAGGTACGGGTAAATTAAGGGAGCTAACTGGCTGTTTGGGAATTGTACCCGAACACGCTCATGCAGATTGCGCTGACCGTCAGATTCAAAATGAAGAAGATTTGGAATTAGGGTCGATTATTATTGAAGCGATTGCTACCCCTGGTCATACTAATAGTCACATGGCTTATCTCGTCAACGGCGAACGGGTGTTAACAGGAGATGCCTTGTTTATTCGCGGTTGTGGTCGCACTGATTTTCAAAGCGGCGATGCGGGAACGTTATATGATTCTGTAACCAAAAGATTGTTTACCTTACCCGATGACACCTTAGTTTATCCCGCTCACGATTATCGAGGACATACCGTTTCTACTATTGGTGAAGAAAAACAATTCAATCCTCGTTTTGTAGGCAGAGACAGAGATAACTTTATTCAGTTTATGAATAATCTCAATCTTCTTGATCCGAAAAAAATGATGGAAGCCTTACCTGCTAACGAAAGATGCGGTCGTAAATTAGCGACAGTTGAGTAAAGATGATGGCTACCTGGATGACTGCACACTTGCTGGCTTTGCTAATCGGTCTGAGTTTAGGACTGATTGGCGGAGGTGGCTCGATTTTGGCAGTACCGATATTAGTTTATGTCTTGGGTTTAAATGCCAAAGAAGCGATCGCCATGAGTCTGGCAATCGTCGGTATTGTTAGTTCAATTGCCGTAGTTCCCCATTGGAAATTGGGCAATGTCAATCTAAGGACTGCGATCTCCTTCACTCCTCCTGCAATGCTAGGAGCGTTTATCGGGGCGCGTTTAGCAGCACTACCTTGGATTACCGACACCATTCAGCTAGTCTGTTTTGCCATCATGATGCTAATTGCTAGCTACTTCATGATTCGTAAGCCATCAGAGAAAGCAAGCGATAGAAAAAATTTGAACTCCGAACTAGAGCGAAACGAATATCCTTGGGTAACAATTATTTTAGAGGGCTTAGGAGTAGGAATTGTAACTGGCTTTGTTGGTGTCGGTGGTGGCTTTGCCATTATTCCTGCCCTGGTTTTGCTAAGGAAAATACCCATGAAAGAGGCGATCGGCACATCCTTGCTAATTATTACCTTCAAGTCTGCTACTGGCTTTATCGGGTATCTGAATCAGGTAATTATTGATTGGAATTTAATGCTTACATTTACCACCGTAGCAGTGTTAGGCGTAATCTGGGGCGCGTACTTTTCGGGCAAAATTCAAGGAGCAAAACTACAGAGAGCTTTTGGCTATTTTTTAATTGCTGTAGCAATATTCATTTTGATTAAACGATGAATGTTGAATAGTAAGGTGGGCAAATCTCTTGAGCGATCGCACTTTAATTCAATTAGATTGTTTTGCACTAAAGTACTAGCTTTATGCGAAGCGGTATCCTTTAGGGCGCGTCGCCCACCCTACCCACTAACCACTAACAAAATAAGGAGATTAACTATGACTACTACTAATAAATTAGCTACTGGTGATATTGAAGTAATGAGCAATCTTACTAGCATTATCGCTAACGCAAACCGAATTTCGCGACTCGAAGCAGTTAAAGGAAAAGCAAGTCCTGCTAAGGTTCATCTAGATTTAAAAGTTAAACCTCACCCAGAACACCTGCCTAGCGTTTTAAGTGAAACCGAAGAACTAGATCTGGCAATGAATCCAGATGATGCTTTGGAAATTGGCATCATGATGGTGGCTATGGGGTTAGAAGATAAATCTCAACTAGAAGTAGACGAGGTTTTCAAACGGTTGTTCGAGCTAACTTGTGAATTGCATCAATAGTTGCCTAAGAAGATATTAGAGCAAGATTAACAACTGATACGGTTCTAAAATTAATTCTTTCACAGCAGAAACCGTTTTACCCGAAACCAAATCCGTTAGAATCTTTCGCATTCCCAACCACCTCAACTGTTTGCCCTCAATTGTCTCTTGGCGATCGCTAAAGTTGGCTAGAACAAGAACGTTTTGTCCTTGATGATGGCGAAAATAACCAAAAATGCGCTCGCTACCAGTGTCGATAAATTCAGTTTTAGCACGGCTAAAGGCGCGATTGTGTTGGCGAATCTGGATCAGTTTGAGCAATCCTAGATAAATCCTTCCTGGGATGCTATCGCTATCTTTTCGTAGTTCAAATCCCATTGATAGTTACAAAAAGTAGTCCAAACCCAACGACGAATTTGATTGCGGTAGGTAAAGCAGCCTGGATGTTCGTCGGGAAACACGGAATTAACGGTTTTTTCAAAAGCATCGGGCTGTTCTCTACTAGGGTACATGCGATAGTATTCTTGATAATCGAGATCGCCTGATAATGCTCGTTGCGCCCATTCATGTTCGTCAGAGGTATGATTAAACACGAAATCTATGACCAAGCTAATACCATGCTGTCTTAATTCGGTAGCGAGTTGAGCCAATTCCTCCATCGTTCCCAAAGCAGGATTGACTTCACGATAGCTGCTGATGGCATAACCACCATCGTTATCTCCTTCGGGTGTTTTAAATAAGGGCATCAAATGTAGATAGGTAATACCTAATTCTTTGAGATAGCTCAGGCGATCGCGCAGTCCTTGTAAATCCCTCGCAAACAAATCCACATAGCACATTGCCATGAAATTAGATGTAATCTATGAACAAATAGACAAAACAAGATTACTCAAAGAGCGCGCTCTTGCTTTTGGAGGTGAAATAATTGTCATGAAAACTATTAATTGGTCTAAATTAAATTTTCAAAAGCTTGACCGACCAAAGCACTCTTCAGGGCAAAAGTCTTCTAGAAATACCTCTACTGGATTTAGAAGAAAACTAGCCCAAAAACTCGAAGATTTAGACGCTTATTGGTTAAAATTCGATGTTTATGCCGAACCGAAGGTATCGGAGAAAAAAGATCGTTACGGCAACACCTACTATCGAGTTTACGACTCCCAACGGGATCGCTATCTCGATTTTAACTCTGAAGATGAAGTTAGATGGTGGCTAGACAAACGTTATTACCTTTAACATCGTAGTCAATAATCGAAATTGTTCTATTTATAGTCATTTTCTATCAAACTTTGCCTGAGACACTAGATTCGTACAAAACTTTGGGTTTCAAAGTCGTCGCGACTCGCGGATCGTAATTTCTTCGGCAATTGCGCCTATGTTCAGGGGTAAAGACAGTGTGAAACTGCTGCCTCTGGTTAACTTACTGCTAACTGTCAATTCTCCTTGCATCAGATGGGCAAAGTGATAGCTGATGGCTAAACCTAAACCCGTTCCTTCTGGAGCTTTGTATCCTGCTTGAGCTTGGGTAAAGGGCTGAAATAAATTAGCTATTTCTTCATTCGCAATGCCCGCACCTGTATCTTCTACTGTAAAAAGTAATTGGGGATTGTCTTCACTGATTTTGGTTGCGCTCAGGGTAATGCTGCCCACTTCCGTAAACTTAATGGCATTACTGAGGAGATTGATTAAAATCTGCCGTAATTTCTGACGATCGCTTTTAATGTATTGGGGTAGATCGTGGGTAACAAAATTAAGCTGTAAGCCGTTAGATTTAGCTTGTAGGGTAAACATGGCTTCTAAATCGTCTAACAAACCAGTTAAAGAAAAATCGGTTTCTTGAAGGGTAATTTTGCCCGCTTCAATTTTAGACATATCCAGAATGTCGTTAATCAACTCCAGCAAATGCTCTCCACTGTCATTGATAATCTGTAACAATTTTGCCAACAATAGAGCATCATGTACATCGCCCACATAGGGTTTTGTTTGAGCCTGCTGAAACCAGGGGCGTTGACTGGCATTTTTTCCTTCCAACAACCCTCCCGTACTAGCCAATACATTTCCCTGAGTATCGGTTAAACCAATCCAAGAATAGTTAGGATAGAGCTTTTGGAGCTTTTCTAACAAGGTTCTGGTCACAGCAAAAGAACTGGTAGGCTGACGGATCGAACTCAAGGTTGACAAGACTTGAATATCTTTATAACGCTCAAACAAGCCTTCTTCTAGCTTATCTGCCATTTGAGCAGCCAATAGATCTAAAGACTGTCCTCTGGTAGATTCAATTCTCGTACCGCTAACATAGCCTACCAACAAACTCAGCACTAGAGAAAGTACCAAAACCATTACCGTAGTGTTCCAAAATAAACGGGCTTGCAAACTTCTACGGGGATTGAGCTTATTTAACATGAGACCGATCGATACTGGCATTAAAATATCGTCTGGGAATGATTAGGGCGTGTCATCAATTAGAAAAAAGAGCTTTTTTTGGTCTGCCGAGTGCATTCCCTTGCGACATGCGGCGTGGCAAAGCGCGACAACGCGGTCTTGGGGGTCTCCCCGCAGCACGCGGAGCGTGCAAGCGTCGCTAGAACGGGGCTGTTGCCCCATCGTCTGCTTCGCAGACTGGCGAAGCAAAGCTTCGCGTACTTCGAGCTTCGCTCGTGCAGCGATTGTCGCAAGAAGCGCCTTTGTGACGGCGACGCGGGGTCACTCGTTTTAACGACCTACTGCGTCGAAAAATAACGGGCGGCACAAGTGCCTGGGGTCTCCCCAGGCAACGCGCCCTCACCTCCGTAGCATAGCTACTCAGAACATTTTTCTTCTTGTATCTCGCTAAAATACGCTTCAAAAGCGTTCTTCCCTCCAAATAGATGACACGCTCAATAAAATTTTAGGGTCAAAATCTTATTGGCAGCAAAATTTGAAATTTTATTCGTCACAATTTTCTCAAGCTGTTTGTCTATAGATAAAGGTATGAACCACCGAATCAATAGATCGCTTACTCCATATCAGAGAGAGGAATTATGTTAAGTAAAATTTTAGTGGCAATAGATATTAGAGAAGACAACAATACATTCGATGAAGCTTTGCATTTAGCAAAAACTACTAACGCTAAATTAATGCTGTTGAATATCATTGCCCCAGATGATACTAACTATCCTAATCCTTTTATTTATTCTGGCTATGAATACGGTTTTGGGGATGATTCTCTGGTAACAATCTATCAAGAACAATGGCGAAAATTTAAACAGCGAGGATTAGACAGGTTGCGATCGCTAGCTGAAAAAGCAACAACAGCAGGGGTGGAGACTGAATATATCCAAGACTTTGGTAATCCTGGACGTAATATTTGCAATCGCGCTAAATCGTGGTCAGCAGATTTAATAATCATAGGCAGTAGGGGGTTAACTGGTGTCAAAGAAATGTTTCTTGGTAGTATCAGTAATTATGTAACTCATCATGCCCCCTGTTCGGTGCTTATTTTGCGGGAATCTAACGATTCTGCTGCCGAACTAGTAGAAAACGAACAAACTGAATCTACCGTTACTACTTCATAGAAGTTCGATGGAGCAATACAAATTCTCTGACATCGCGATAAATCTTAATTAATCCGACGATCGCAGGGAAAAATTCAAGTCTGCCTAAAAACATCCCTACAATTTCCGTCCACAACACCCCTATAGGTGCATCGGGACTGGTTATGCCGACAGACAAGCCTACGGTACTCAAGGCACTGGCATATTCAAATAAGCTCTCTGCCAAAGAATAACCAAAGGCGCAAATAATTCCGCTACCAACAAGATAAGTAAACAAGTATAAAAAGACAAACATACTTATCTGACGTAAGGCGCGATCGCTCAAAAACTGCTGTGTCTCTCCCTGCCAAACATCGGGTTCGGTTACGGCATCTTTGGGTAACAACTGTCTTCGCACTTCCCATAATACCCCGCGATAGAGGGCATAGATGCGATACTGTTTAATTCCCCCTGCGGTTGCACCCGTACCGCCACCAATCAGCATTAGAACGATTAACACCAACCAGCCGATACTGTTCCAGCTTGTATAGCCAACGGTAGAAAAACCCGACGTAGAAAGGGCGGTAATAGTTTCAAAAATAGAGACTCGGAGCGATTTGCTTGCCGTGAGGTCGAGTTTGCTAGTTACCCCGAAAATCAAAACCATAACAGATAAAGGTAAAATCCAAGCCTGTAGCTTCACTTCACCATTACGAACAACAGCAGAAAACTTACCCGTCAGTAACAGATAGCTGGTCAAAAAGTTCAAAGTTCCCAGCAGCATCAAAACTATAGTCACCGTTTCAATTGCAGGGCTATCCCAATAGCCAATTGAAGCAACGCGAGTGGAAAACCCCCCTGTAGACAGAGCAGCAAAAGCATGATTAACCGCATCAAACCAATCCATTCCCGCCAACTTTAAAGCCACAATACCTACTGCTACATAACCCGTATAGATATTTAGTACCAACTTAGCCGAACGTCTGACATTAGGGACTAACTGTTCGCTACGTCCTTCAGCAGTAGCCAGACTAACACCAGCAGGAGCGACGATCGCGCTTAGGGCGACAATTGCAAATCCCGCACCACCTACCAATTGAATCGTGCTGCGGTACAACAAAATTAGAGGTGATGCTTGAGTTACGTCAATTACCGACAAACCAGTTGTCGTCCAACCGCTCGTTGATTCAAATACAGCCTGAGTAAAATTTAAATCGCTAATGATTAAAAAAGGAATTGTGCCAAAAGCGATCGCAATTATCCAGGATAAAACTACGATAACTGCTCCATCTCTAACATTCAAACCGTTTTGGTCATCTTTGAACCTGTGCCAGCAAAACAAACCTACTAACACTAATACTAAACCAGGAACTAAGAAACCATAAGCTCGATTTATTTCCTTGGGATAAGCGATTAATGCCACCAAAGGACAGAGAATGGTGACTCCCGCGGTCGAGCAAATCAAACCCGTATAGCTGAAAATTACTCGATACTTTTGCCTCCTCCAACTGTGATTTTGCACTTAACCTCTTACATGAATATATTCCTTCAGTACTAAACTTTGACTCCTGACTCCTGACTACATGCGGCGAACCCGATCTCCTTTGTGACTTCTGACTTCTTTCTTACTCTCCCGTCAGAACTTTGAGGATCTGTTCGTAATGTTCGGGTTGACTGATTAAAATTAGGCGATCGCCTGGTTGTAAATGATGACCACCATGAGGGACAAAGGCTCGATCTGATCGAATAATACAGCCGATTAAAGCCCCTGTCGGCAATTTCAAATTCTGGAGAGTTTTGTTTATGGCAGGACTATCTTTGTCGAGTACAATTTCGGTGACACCAATCTGACCGCGATCAACGGCGAAAAAGCTGGCAATATCCTCAAAATCTGCTCTTTTTTCAATTAAGCTAGCCAAAATTTGAGTCGCGGAAAAAGCCACCGTAATGCCCATCTGCTCGAAAAATGTTTGATAGGCGGGATCGTTTACCAAAGCTATGGTTCGAGACACGCCAAAATGATGCTGGGCAATCTGACAGGCAACTAAATTGTCTTCATCGCGGAGGGTTAATGCTAAAACCAAATCCGCCTTTTCAACTTCGGCTTCTTGTAATATCTGAGGGTGAGTGCCATCTCCTGCGATAACCGTTGCTTTAATTTGATGGGCAAACTCTTCAGCTTCAGCGCGATCGCCATTAATAATCGTTACCTGATGTTTTTCGGCAACAAATTCTCTACCAAGAAAATATGTTAGCTTACCGTCGCCAATTAAAACAATTTTCATCAAAAAATGCTTATTAATAGACTTCATGCATGGATATTTTGCCGTTCGTCATTTGTCATTGGTTGTTATTTACCAAAAGACAACTAACTATTAATTGCTGATGCAATGTTTGCAAACAGGCAGTAGCCGAAACTTGAGTTGTATTGATAATAGTCAAACCCAACTGCCGATAGATTTCGGCTCTTGCGGATTCTTGAATGCGAGTTAAGACAATAGGAATGTCAAACGTAGTTTTAGCTAATTGAGACATCATAATGTTGAGGTTATCATTACCCGTTAAGGCGATCGCTACCCGTGCTTTATTTAGGTTAGCTTTCTGCAATGTTTCGATTTCCGCTACATTTCCCGCGACCGTAAAACCGCTAAACTCATCTCCCAAACGAGTAAATGCGGACTTGTCGCGATCGATAACTACCACCTGATGACCCTGTTGACTCAGATCGCCAGCTAATATCGACCCTAAGCGACCGCAACCAATGACAACGATATAAAGTGACTTTATCATAGTGAATTGCTACATCTGTGTTGCCAATCTAACTTCCTCACAACTTCTTCAATTTATCGCTTTATTCTAAAAACAAAACAGAAGATAACTAACCAAATCTTTCTTGTCTGTAGTAACGGAGGAAAGAATCATGAAACTACATTTTCACGGTCACGACGAGCGCGTACATGCGGGCAAGCCCTTTGTCTTGCGTCTTACGCCGAACGGCGCTAACGCGCCATCGTCAGCTTCGCTGACTCTGAGGCGATAGCCTCTGTGGGTCGCTCGTCAAGATTACCAAGATCCATATATTGAATGGCAAGTAACTGAAGGAAAAGTAGGCGGAAAATATCGCGGTGTTCCTTGGAAAATTCATCGTATGAGAGAACAACACCGTCTTCATCCCCATCATCTCGAACTAATCTATCGTGGCATTCATTACACCAAAGATTAGGGGAGTAAATTTTAAAACATAAGGCTTTCAGCAGAGGGAATTAAAATGCGTTCTACTTTAGATAAAGGTACGGGCAGTAAACGATCTAATAGCGCTCGCTTAAAATCTAGCGCTCGCGACCTATCCTTCAAATCTTATTCAGACGATGAGTTTACTGAAGATGACCTTCGTCACAGAATCCGCAGTCTGGAAACCAATCTGTTTGCAGAATACTGCTCCGAATTACCAGATGCCCAGATAGAACAACTTTGCAACAGGAGATAGGTCATGAAAGCAGCAGATATTGTGACTGCAAATATTGTCACCGTAGATGGATTGGCAAATATTATGCAAGCTACCAAAATAATGAAGCAGCATAATGTTAAAACCTTGATTGTCAATCGCGCTACCAAGGA
>JBCCDL010000051.1:0-15052 GCA_039030815.1 Cyanobacteria bacterium P01_A01_bin.83
ATGAGGAAGAAGGAAACTGTTTTTAATAAATGGTTTTCCTTACCTCATTTTTTTTAGTCTAAATCGGATGTAACTTCTTCGACCTGAAAATCAAGGGTCAGAGAATTAAGAGACTGTACTACATACGGAAACCCAGCACCAGCTAAACCCTGCTTAATGCGATCGCTTGTTTCTGGAAAAACAACAAACAGAGGATTGATTGACTCTGCTGCTTCACTGACCATATGCTGTTCGTTTGGCGGCATCAACCATTCATAATCTCGATCCAGATAGACCTGCGTTTTACGCCAGCGATCAATTAAATCAGAAAAATCTTCTTCTGGTCGATGAATAAAAACAATAATCTCTGCACCCATCTTAATTTTCCATTCGGGGTCGCACATTAAAATTCCCAGGTCGCAGGTTAGGGAAGTTG
The DNA here is from genome assembly GCA_039030815.1 of Cyanobacteria bacterium P01_A01_bin.83. Classification (GTDB taxonomy): domain Bacteria; phylum Cyanobacteriota; class Cyanobacteriia; order Cyanobacteriales; family Xenococcaceae; genus Waterburya. The sequence goes on from JBCCDL010000051.1 coordinate 416, forward strand.
CAATACGAGGTGTTTTTGTTTGCAGAGGATTATTAGAGGTCAAATCTGGTCGCCGAATACGCACGACAGGAAGAGGAATTGTAATCAAACTTTGCTCTGGTCGGCGAGTACTGGGTAATGCCGACCAATAGGGACGATATTGCTTCAATAAAGCGATCGCGCCTTGAGGAGTACTGTATTCTGACAACAAAATTTCATAGTCAGATTTTTTAATTGATATCATAAAGTTTTAATTAGCGCAGCAAATTTACCCTTAAAAAATTAAGCTAGCTGATCGAAGATTGAGAACATTGGCAAATACATAGACATTAAAATCGTACCTACCATTACCGCAATACCAACCATCATAATTGGCTCAATCATGCTAGTTAGAGCTTTGACTGCCTGCTCAACCTCATCTTCATAGAAATCAGCAACTTTCTCCATCATCCCGTCAAGCTCACCAGTTTCTTCCCCAATACTAATCATTTGAATTGCCAAAGGAGGAAACACATTTTCTTTCTGAATCGCTAATGAGATCATCCCCCCCTGTTGGATATCTTGCTTTGCCGCCTGCACAGCGTTGACTAAGACCTGATTACCGATAGTGTCGCAAACAATATCAAAACATTGCAATACAGGAACCCCAGAACGAGTCAAGGTACCGAAAATTCGGCAAAAACGAGCTACGGCAATCTTTTCATTTAAGTCACCAAACAAAGGCATTTTTAACATAAAGCCGTCAATTTGAAGACGACCTGTTGGTGTTTTGTAATAAGTACGAAACAAGAAACTAATTACCATAAATGCTACTACAGGAATTAATACTTTCCAGCTACGAAGAATGTCACTGATATTTAACATAACTCTCGTTAGCAAAGGTAATTCTGCTCCCAATTGCTCGAAGATACCACCGAAAACAGGAATCAGAAAAATAGTCATACCCAGAAATGCTATAACTGCAAATATTCCCACAGTTACGGGATAAGCCATAGCCGATTTAATCTGGTTTTGCAATTTCGCCATGTCTTCGAGAAGTTTAGACAGTCGCATTAAAACTTCATCCAGAACCCCCCCCGCTTCTCCAGCTTCAACCATTGAAACATACAGGTTATTAAAACATTCAGGATAATCACCCATTGATTCAGAAAGGCTAGTACCTTGCTGAACCTCTGCACTGATACCTAATAAAGCTCTTTTTAGTTTAGGATTGGGTGCTTGGTCTGCCAAAATGCCCAAAGCTCGAATAATTGCGACTCCCGCATTGACCATAACCGAAAACTGGCGGGAAAATACGGCTTTATCTTTTACCGTCACTTTTGCTAATGCCAGTTCTAATTGTGAAAGATCAATTTCAAAACTAGACTTATTGACTTTGCCCACAGCGACATATTTATTTTTAAGCGCTAAACGAGCTTGTTCAGCAGATGCTGCCTCAATTTTTTCTTTAAAGACTTTGCCCGCATTGTCTTTTACTTTTGCTACGTAGATAGACATAATATTTATAAATAGCTCAGTTAGTTAGTAATTAATAAATAGCTAGTGTCAATTACAATTAAAGTCTTAGCGGCGTTTGCTACTTGTTTTTGCGTTGTTAATCGTACCCATGCCAGCAGCAGTACCTGTCAGACGCTGTAGCTCATCGGGACGAGAACTTTTAGCGAGTCCTTCTTCCATACTTATAATTCCTTTTTTAACCAAATCAGCTAAAGCCTGTTCCATAGTCTGCATATCCATCTTGGCTCCTGTCTGAATTGCCGAGTACACCTGGGCTGCCTTACCTTCACGGATTAAATTAGCGATCGCAGGAGTGACCAGCATAATTTCCTGCGCCATGACTCGTCCAAATTCGCCAGGTTTGGGATTTTTCTTTTTTACCAAGGTCTGGCTAAAAACTGCTATTAAAGAGTTGGATAACATGGCTCTAATTTGTGCCTGTTGACCAGCAGGAAAAACATCGATCATACGGTCTACAGTTCCACATGCGGAGTTGGTGTGTAGAGTTCCGAATACCAAGTGACCTGTTTCTGCTGCTGAGATTGCCAAACCAATTGTTTCCAAGTCTCGCATTTCCCCCACTAGGATAATGTCTGGATCTTCTCTTAGTGCAGCTTTGAGGGCATTGGCAAAACTTTTAGTATCTTCGCCTTTTTGCCGTTGATGAAATAGACTTTTTTCGTTATCAAAAACATATTCAATCGGATCTTCAACGGTGAGAATATGCTCTCCACGACTGCGGTTAATCAGATCTAACATTGCCGCTAAAGTGGTAGTTTTACCTGAGCCTGTAGGACCCGTTACCAAAACTAATCCCCTAGGTCTTTCAGTGGTTCTTCTGACTACGTCAGGTAAGCCCAATTGGTCAAAATTAGGAATTTTCGATGATAAGGCTCGTAAACAAGCAGCATAACAGCCTCGTTCTTTATAGACATTGACTCTAAACCGAGCTAATCCCTTGACACCGTAGGAACAATCAAGTTCCCAATGCTGCTCCAACTCCTTTCTTTGGTTGTTATTGAGCATACTGAAAATTAACCTTTGGCACTCTTGAGGACTAAGAGCATCACCAATAGGAGTCAATTTCCCACTAATACGGAAGTAAATGGGAGCGCCAGCCTGAATATGCATATCAGAGCCTCCCATCTCCACCAACTGTTCCATCATGTCCTCAATCATTAAATCCATAATCTATTTCCTCATTAAAATTGTTTAAACTTTTTGCTCGTTTTCAACCGCTTAACGGTGACTATTGGAAAACTTAACTAAAACGTGGAGTCATACAGTAAGGACAGTCCAACCATTCAGGCTGCAATTCAGCACTACAGGTGCGGCAGGTTAGACCACTCTTGCGTTTAGCTTTTAATTCTGCTTCCAAACCCGAGTCGGTAAAAGTCACCCTTTCAACTTCTTCTAAAGTGGTATGACCTTCTTTAACCAAGTCTAGACTGTATGCCAGAATGGTAATCATCCCCTCTTCTACGGCTGTCTCTTTGATGCGATCAGTATTTGCCCCTGAGTTAATCAACTCTTGAAGTTTTTCCGAGTTACGCATCACTTCGTAAACACCGACCCGACCTTTATAACCCACACCATTACACTTAGGACAAAGATTACCTGCTGCTTTGGCTTGGGATATTTGTTCAGCATCTAGTTTGTTTGCCTTATAAAAGGTAACTTCTTCCTCGGCAGAAGCAGATAAACCAAACCTCGCCAATTCTTCTTTGCTGGGATTATAAGCAATACGACATTCTCCGCAGACACGACGCATTAACCTTTGAGCCAGAACCCCCACTAAAGCACCTGAAATCATAAATGGTTCCACCCCCATTTCATCCAAACGAGCGATCGCACCTGCGGCATCATTGGTATGCAAGGTAGTTAATACCAGGTGACCAGTTAGGGCAGCTTCAATGGCGGTTTTAGCAGTTTCAGAATCCCTCGTCTCACCTACTAAGATTACGTCAGGGTCTTGCCGCAAAAAAGCCCGTAAGATGGAGGCAAAATCCATTCCTTTCTCCCGAATCACCTGTACTTGCGTGATACCATCTAGAGAATATTCAATGGGATCTTCGGCAGTACTAATATTGATATCAGGACTATTTCTCTCAGCCAATACCGAATACAAAGAAGTAGATTTACCAGAACCCGTAGGGCCCGTAACCAAAATAATGCCAAAGGGACGTTTTGCCATGTCCCTAACTATTTCTAAAGTAGGCTTGTGAGAGATTAATTTATCTAGACCAAGTTGAGTCGCTGAGTTATCCAAGATCCGCAGCACTACCTTTTCTCCATAGCGACTAGGCAAGGTATTAACCCGAAAATCAACCTTTCTCCCCTGAAACATGCGGCGAATTTTACCATCTTGGGGTAACCGCTTTTCCGCAATATCTAACTCTGCCATAATTTTGAAACGAGCAACTACCGCAGGAATAATTTTTTTGGGCATTTGATCAAAAGGCTGCTGTAAAACCCCATCTTTGCGATAACGGATCTTTAATCCTTCCTCTTGCGGTTCCACGTGAATATCGGAAACCCCATCTTGTAAAGCTTTTGCCAGAATTTTATTAACCAAGGTAATGATTGGCGCAGCTTGAGCTTCGTTTGCTGCGCCCAAGTCATCTGCTACTTCCTCATCAGCTTCTTCCAAATTAAAATCAAAATTGTCTAACTCTAAGGAAACGTCAACATTGACCTCTTTTTTCTTCGCTGTTTCCTTTTGAACCTGTTCGTCTAAAAACCGATCAATTAGCTGTTGATAATCAGCTTGAGTAATTACTTGTCGCTCAACAGTAATCCCTTTCGGCTTGAGAATACGATTTAGATCATCTTGGGCTTCCAGATTTTCTGGGTCTACCATTGCCACTACCAAAATCGGCGTCTCTCCCTCTTTCTTCAATAGCGGAATTAGACGATAACGGCGACAGATATCTAGCGGAATCAGGGAATTGATCAATTCCCCCATTTGATTATTACTAAATTTTTCCTCTTCAATTTCAGGATCGACCGACTCTACTCCAAAAAGAACTTTTAGCTCAAATAAATGATGTTTTTTATATTGACGTAATAAATCTGGTGGCAGTTGCTTTCCAGTTGCCGATTCCAAAATCTCAACTAAAGACCTACCAGTTTTACGACTTTCCATCAAGGCCTTTTGCATTTTATCGCCATCTATGAAACCCTTTTGAACTAACTGATTACCAAAGGGTGACAAATTATTACGCAGAGCTAGCGCCCGATTTCTTTTAGAAGAGGAATAAGCCATAAAATAGTAAAAGTATCTCAGTCACATTAGCTAGTGTTCCCCAAAGCTAGAGTAAACTTTCACTAAAAAGTAACGGATAAAATTGCTGATAATAGCTTGCAAATAGTTTGTCTTATCTTGCACGGCTAAATCAGAGTTGTATCTTATGTTTTCACGAAGTCGTGATGTCAGCCCCGTCGTTTGCAGAGCCATTCGGCTCAAGTACGTGAAACAGAGCTTCACCAGTCTGCTTCAACGACGATCTGGATGCGACGCTTGCACGTCTTGCGTGCTGCACCGCACTTTCGCGCTCCGCAACCGCTTTGTGCGCGGGGTCTCTCTAACTCTATGGTTTTCCGTAATACGTAGTTGAATAAAAAATATCTTATGATTACTGTAAACAATTGTTGTACTCAAGATTTGCAAGAGGATATATAAAATATCATTGGGCAATTTGATCTAGCCGAGCAAAATCACAACTGTTAATTCTCAGGCTAAATGCAATATCCTATATCTTGTATGTAGAAATACTAATTATTCCTATGATTGAAGAGCAGAAACAACCAGAAGTAATTTCCGAAAATCCAGAAGTAATTCTAGTCGACAATTCAACAGATAATGATAATTCTGTTGTCGAACCAACTTTAGATTCTGAGCAAGATCCTAAGATTGATTTGGAGATTGAAATGGCTGATAACGAAAGTCCTGATAACGAAAGTTCTGACGAAAATGAAAAAATATTTGCTGCTTTTCAACAAGAAAATGCTAATTTAAAGCAACTTCTAGATGAAAAAAGTCAACAAGCAGATCTGGCAAAGGCACAATATACTAGGCTAGCTGCGGATTTTGAGAACTTTCGCCGTAGAACAGTTAAAGAAAAAGAAAATCTAGAACAGCAGGTCAAAAAAAATATCATTACTGAATTGCTACCTGTAATCGACAATTTTGAGCGTGCCAGAACTCAACTCAAACCAGAGAGTGATGGCGAAAAAGCAATTCATTCCAGCTATCAAGGAGTATATAAGACTTTAGTGGAGTGCCTCAAAAAAATGGGAGTATCTGCTATGCGCCCAGAAGGACAAGAATTTGATCCCAACTTTCATGAGGCAATGTTGCGGGAACCAACCAATGATTATCCTGAAGGAACAGTGATTGAACAGCTTATACGGGGATACGTTTTAGGTGATACGATTCTACGTCATGCCATGGTTAAAGTTGCTGTTCCTCAAGAACCTGTGATAACTTCGGAAGAGAAAAAGACAGAAAACGAAGAAAATGAGAACTAAGTAATCCTATCATAATCAGGATAATTTAAGTTTAGAGATCGGTCGTCTAATGTACTAATTCAGCATTGCAACCTGCCGATTGATACCATAAACTTCGCTGTCAACTTCTCTGTAATCTATAGATAAATGAAAGTTACTGCCTAAGCACTATGGCAAAAGTTATCGGTATTGACCTGGGAACTACCAACAGTTGTGTGGCTGTGCTTGAGGGGGGAAAGCCCGTAATCATTGCTAACTCAGAAGGTGCGCGGACAACTCCCAGCATGGTGGCATTTGCTAAAGGTGATACTCGTTTAGTAGGTCAATTAGCAAAAAGACAATCAGTTACCAATGCCCAAAATAGCATTCATAGCATTAAGCGCTTTATTGGTCGGCGCTGGGAAGACACGGAAGAAGAGCGTTCTCGTACACCATACAAATGCGTTCCTGGGCGAGACGATACTGTCGATGTTCTAATCAAAAATCGAAAGTATACCCCTCAAGAAATTTCAGCAATGATCCTGCAAAAGTTAAAGGCTGATGCAGAAAGTTTCTTAGGGGAACCGATAACTGAGGTCGTAATTACTGTTCCAGCATATTTTACTGATGCCCAAAGGCAAGCAACTAAAGATGCAGGTACAATTGCTGGTCTTGAAGTTTTACGTATTGTCAATGAGCCTACTGCTGCCGCTTTAGCTTATGGTCTTGATAAGCAAGATCGAGAAGAAGATATTTTAGTTTTTGATTTAGGGGGCGGTACTTTTGATGTTTCTATTTTGCAGCTTGGTAATGGTGTTTTTGAAGTCAAAGCTACAGCAGGAAACAACCATCTTGGTGGTGATGACTTTGACAATGTCATAGTGCGGTGGATGATCAAAACTTTTTATGCTCAAGAAGAAATTGATCTTAGAACTGACAAAATGGCTTTACAGCGTATGCGCGAAGCGGCAGAAAAAGCCAAAATAGAACTTTCAACGGCTCCAACCACCTCAATTAACCTCCCGTTTATCACCGCAGATGAAACTGGTCCTAAACATATTGAACTGGAGTTGAGCCGAGCCAAATTTGAAGAGTTATCAAAAAATTTAATTCAAAAAACTTTAGAACCCGTCAAATTAGCTCTCAAAGATTCAAACTTAAAACCAAGCGAGATTGATCGCATTATTCTTGTTGGTGGTTCGACGCGCATTCCAGCAGTTCACAAAGCAATCGAGAGTATCTTTGATGGAAAGCAAATTGATCGCTCGGTGAATCCTGATGAAGCGGTTGCTGCTGGTGCTGCTATCCAGGCAGGAGTGTTAGGAGGAGAGGTTGAAGATGTCCTGCTTCTAGATATCACTCCATTATCTCTAGGTATTGAAACTTTGGGGGAAGTTTTTACCAAAATTATTGATAAAAATACTACTGTACCTACCTGTAAATCGCAAATTTTTTCTACTGCCGCAGATGGTCAAACTAGTGTAGAAATTCATGCGCTTCAAGGTGAAAGAGCGATGGCAAAAGATAATAAAAGTCTAGGTAAATTTTTGCTTACAGGAATTCCTGTAGCCCCTAGAGGCATGCCACAAATCGAAGTATCTTTTGAAATTGATGTTAATGGAATCTTACAGGTTTCGGCTCAAGATAAGGGTACAGGGAAGCAGCAAAGCATCACAATTAGCAATACTGGCGGATTAAGTTCTAGCGAAGTTGAGAGAATGCGCCAAGAGGCAGATAATTATGCCGAACAGGATCGTCGTAACATCGAATTAGTAAAATTAAAGAATCAGGCTGAAAATCTGATTTATAATTACGATTCAACCCTTAACGAGCAAGGAGAATTAATTCGAGATGAACACAAAGCCAAGGTAGCACGCATCAAAGAGGAGTTTAATATAGCAACGAATAATCCCCATACGAGTATTCAAGAGATTAGCAAGATTTTAGATAATCTGCGTCAAACTCTACTAGAGGTTGGAACCGATGTTTACCAGCAAAAAAATGCTGATGCTGGGGATGAATTTGTATTTGATGATGATGACTTAAATGATGCCAAAACTGAAATGGATTTAGCGGCGGCTGAGGATGGTGTCAAGGCAGTAGTCAGTGTATCTAACAGCGCTAATATTGAAAGTGGCATTGATTTAGGCTTAGATGACGATATTTCTGAAGATTACGAATCCCTAGATTGAGCCAGTTGTATATAATAAAAACTTTGGTGAAGATAATTGCGCTAAATATTTAGAGCAAGATTTGTTCTTAGTAGTAACCGTACTATATTTACTGGTTCTGATTTTGTTAAAGTACATTCAATAAACCGTAGGAAAAAATTAAGATTTTATGGCAGGGGACTACTATCAAATCCTGGGCGTATCCCGCGATGTAGATAAAGATGAACTAAAGCGCGCTTATCGTCGTCTAGCGCGTCAATACCATCCCGATGTCAACAAAGAACCAGGAGCAGAGGAAAAGTTTAAGGAAATCAACCGTGCTTACGAAGTTTTGTCTGAACCCGAAACTCGCGCTAGGTATGATCGATTTGGCGAGGCTGGGGTAGGTGGGGCTGCTGGAGGGTCTGGCTTTGAATATAGCGATATGGGCGGTTTTGCCGATATCTTTGAAACTATTTTTAGCGGTTTTGGTGGTGGTGTAGGTACTAGTCAAAGTCAATCTCGTCGTCGCAATGGTCCTGTAAGAGGAGATGATCTACGATTAGATTTAAAACTAGACTTTCGTGAAGCTGTTTTTGGTGGGGATAAAGAGATCAAAATTCCTCATTTGGAGTCTTGTGGTACCTGTAATGGTACTGGGGCGAAACCAGGGACAGGAGTTAAAACCTGTGGAACCTGTAGTGGTAGTGGTCAGGTGCGCCGTGCCACCAGAACTCCTTTTGGTAGCTTTGCTCAAGTAACTACCTGTACTACTTGTAATGGAACGGGGCAAGTGATCGAAGAGAAGTGCAGTACTTGTCATGGTGCAGGTCGGTTGCAAGAAACTAAAAAATTGAAGATTACTATTCCTCCAGGGGTAGATAATGGTACCCGTCTGAGAGTTTCTGGAGAAGGAGATGCGGGGCTTCGCAATGGTACTCCAGGAGATCTATATGTCTACTTGTTTGTTGAATCTGATAAAGAATTTACCAGAGAAGGTATTAATATCAGATCAGAAATTTCAATAAGCTATCTCCAGGCGATCTTAGGCTGTAATTTACAGGTAAATACTGTTAATGATCCTAATGATAATTCTGATGATGGCAAAGAAGAACTAACCATCCCTGCTGGGACTCAACCGAATACGGTGCTTACTCTAGAAAATAAAGGTGTGCCTAAATTAGGCAATCCTGTCAGTCGTGGTAACCACTTAATTACGGTCAAGATTAATATTCCAACTAAAATTAATTCTGAAGAAAGGGAATTATTGGAAAAGCTAGCTAGCGTCAGAGGTGAGCTTACGGGGAAGGGTAATAAGGAAGGATTCTTAGGGGGGTTGTTTCAGAAATGAATCCGATTAATTCCTCAAGAAGTACGGATAATGCTACCTCTGATCGCGCTGAGGCTCATTTAGATTTACGTGGTACTCCTTGCCCAGTTAATTTTGTGAGAACTAAGCTGCGCTTAGAACAGATGTCTCCTGGCTCTATTTTAGAAGTTTGGTTAGATTCTGGGGAGCCAATTGAGCAAGTACCTGATAGTTTAAAAATGGAAGGTTATCAGATCGAAGCTTTAGACGAGCGCCAAAACTTTTTTTCCTTACTGGTGTGTCGTCCTCTAAAATCGTGAATACCTCGAAGCCTGTAAGCCCCTTGAGGAGCGATCGCTCTAGAGACTCAGACTCAGATTCTGACCTCCACGGCACTGTATTAGCAGTACAGGCTAACTACTACAAAGTTAAATTAGAAAGTAGTGTAGAAACCTCAAAGTCTTTTGCCCAAGAAGAATTGGCTCAAGAGATTACGCCAACTAGCTTTTTACTGTGTACGCGCCGTACAAGGTTGAAAAAAATTGGACAAAAGGTGATGGTAGGCGATCGCGTAGTGGTGGAAGAGCCTGATTGGCAAGATGCTAGAGGGGCAATTAGCCGAGTTCTACCTCGCACCAGTGAACTACATCGTCCTCCTGTAGCAAATAGCTCGCATATTCTACTGGTCTTTGCTTTAGCAGAACCCACTTTAGACCCGAGACAGCTTAGCCGCTTTCTAGTTAAGGCAGAATCTACTCCGCTCAAGTTAAGCTTATGCCTTAATAAATCTGATTTAATCGACCAAAGGCAGCAGCAGCAATGGCAGCAACGTCTTGAGCAATGGGGCTATAAAGCAAATTATATTAGTGTGTCTCAACAGTCTGGTATTGAGCCGCTCTTAGAGCGTCTGAGAGGAAAAATTACAGTGGTGGCAGGTCCTAGTGGGGTAGGAAAATCGAGCTTGATTGACTTTTTGATTCCTGAAGCAAATCTGAGGATAGGAGAAGTATCAGGCAAGTTACAACGGGGTCGCCATACTACTCGTCATGTCGAACTATTTGACCTGCCAGAAGGTGGATTATTAGCCGATACTCCTGGATTTAATCAGCCAGATCTAGACTGTTTCCCCAACAAGCTGGCACAATATTTTCCTGAAGCAAGAGCTAGGTTACAGCACCATAGCTGTCAGTTTAATAATTGTTTACATCGTGATGAACCTGGCTGTGTGGTTCGTGGCGACTGGGAAAGATACGAGTATTATCTTGACTTCTTGTCACAAGCGATCGCTCAATCAGCTCAACTGCAACAGCAGCCTGATGGTGAATCCAATCTAAAATTGGTGGTCAAGCGAGCAGGTAAAAGTCAATACGAACCAAAACTACAGACGAAAAAATATCGTCGCACCTCTCGTAAAACTAAGCAGCAAAACTTACAAGATATTTATCAAAAACAGCTAGAGGAAGAGAAAGAAGATCGATTTCTTTATTGAGCGATTGGCTAGCAATACGTTGTAAGTTAAAGAAAGTCATTATCTTTCGCTCGATCTTGCTGGGGTCAAGTATTTGCGCTTCGTAAACGTTTCTGTCTGACCTCGTTAGCTCACCTGGAAATTTGTAAAGTGTTTGTGGATACAGCAAATAAAATTATGGTTCCACACAATTATTTATGAATAGGTATGGTTAATGTCTTATAACAACCTACATCGGAGTTTATGCAACCAAAAATTATTGTTTGTGGCTTAGGACGCACAGGCTCTAAAATCTATAGCTTATTAAAGCAGCAAGGGGCAGAGGTAGTAGCCATTAACCATAGCCCAATCAATATATCAGCATGCAAACAAATTATTATTGGCGATCCCCGAGACAATGTTACTTTAATTAAAGCAGGAATCAGACAGGCACAAACTCTGGTTTTAGTTAATGATGATGATGCCTTGAATTTAGCAATTCTGACTCAGGCTAGAGTGCTGAATCCTCAGATTAGAATTATCAACCGTCTTTTAAATCATACTTTGGGCGATCGTTTAGATCTGACCCTGCCCGATCACTACACCATGAGCGTAGCTCACCTATCAGCACCCTTATTTACTTTTGCCGCTCTGGGTAATCAAGCAATTGGTCAACTAGAACTATTTAATCGCACCTGGCCGATACAGGAAGAAATTATTGATGAGTCCCATCCTTGGTTGGGTAAAGAACTAAATCAGCTATGGGATGATCCCTATCGGATGTTGATTTATTATCTGCCTATTAAAGGAGAGCAAGATTTAGTTTCCGCAATTAAACATGGTCGTCGACTACAATCAGGCGATCGCTTGATTTTGGGGACTAAACCTAAAGTGTTTGTCAAACGCCGTTCATGGAAAAAAAAGCTGTTCAAGGCAATTTTAAATATTCCTTATTATCAGCGTTATGCTCGTCCCGTGGCTCTAGTTAGCCTAGCTTTATTGGGAGTAATCTTTGTCGCTACAACAATTTACATCAGCGTTAATCTTCAAACCTCGATCGCTGATGCCCTATACTTTTCTGTTGGAATGATTACAGGTGCGGGAGGAAAAGAAGAGGTTGCCGAAGGTGCCTCTGATTATGTCAAGGTATTTACGGCAATCATGATGATTGTGGGTGCGGGCGTTATTGGCATTTGTTACGCCTTAATTAACGACTTTGTACTAGGTAGCCGTTTTCGACAAACTATCGATGCAGCGCGAATTCCTCGACATAATCATCATATAATTTGTGGATTGGGAGGCTTAGGAGCCAAAATTGCTCGTCAACTTCACTCTCAGGGTCATGAAGTCGTTGTAATTGAGTCAGATCATAATAATCGCTTTTTGCATTCGATTCGTTCTCAGGGTATTCCAATAATCATTGAAGACGCTAGCTTATCCTCTAGTCTCAAAGCGGTTAACATCAAACGAGCCGTTAGCTTGCTTGCTGTTACCAGTCAGGACACAACTAATCTCGAAATTAGCCTGACTGCCAAGGCTCTTAATCCTCATCTAAAAACTATTGTACGCAGTAATGATCCTCAGTTTGCACATTCGATGCAGGAAGTATTTGAGTTTGATCGGGTGCTTTCTCCTGTAGAGTTAGCAACTCATTCTTTTGCCGCTGCCGCTTTGGGGGGCAGAATATTAGGCAATGGTATGACTCAAGACTTGCTCTGGGTGGCTTTAGCGACGCTAATTACACCAAGACATCCATTTTGTGGTCAGATAATTCAAGATGCGGCAATTAAAGCCGATTTTGTTCCTTTATACTTGGAGCGCAAGCACAAGACATTACATAGTTGGCAGCTATTAGAAGCTCGATTGCAACCCCAAGATGTACTTTACATAACCATCCCTGCCAGCGATTTGGATCAGCTATGGCGCACTACCGATTCTGATGATTTACTATTAGATCGTCTAGAAGATAGTTTTAGTAGCTAGATTAAGCTATATAAACCTCGTCTATATAGAAAACTGTAGTTTTCAAATCGGGGATAAAGTAAGTTGAACAAAGAGATATAATTCTTACTTGCTACTTGCTACTCGCTACTTGCTACTTACGAACAGTTAACTTTAAAACTCCTGGTTTCAAACTAGATGCGTTTTAAATTATCGAGATAATTGAACTTACAATTAATCTTTAATTTTACGAGATAATCAAAGAGACTTAATTAGCGTTTGGCAAATTCATCATCAATAAATGTCTCCAACCTCAGATCAATACCTATCTCCAGAAGAGTCAGCCGATGTTGAGGCGGCTTTACTTTCCTCTAGCGAAAAGTTTCTAACGCGCTTAACTATTTCCTCTCAAAGACTATTACAAGTAATTGCCCAAGATCAACAGACCACAATTGAGCAACTAACCCACAAGCAAATCATTCAGTGGTTTGAAAACGATAGTAAAGTTAAACGGGAACAAGGAAATGATGCTGGCAGATTAAAGTGGTAAATTAAACAAGTCATAACCCCTTGGCTCTACAATAGAACTTAAAATTAAATTAAAGATAGAATTTTTGTTCTAAGTAATAGTCAGTCGTTATGCAAACTCTGGATAATCCCAACCTTACTAATCAAGAAGCTTTTGATACCACCATCCATAGACGGAAAACACGAGGGGTAAAAGTTGGTGACATCACTATTGGCGGTGGAAATCCAGTAGTGGTGCAATCGATGATTAATGAAGATACGTTAGATATTGACGGTTCTGTCGCCGCAATCCGCCGTCTACATGAGATCGGCTGCGAAATTGTCCGAGTAACCGTTCCTAGTATGGCTCACGCCCAAGCTTTAGCCACAATCAAGCAAAAATTAATCGAGACATATCAATCAGTTCCCTTAGTGGCGGATGTACACCATAACGGCATGAAGATTGCCTTAGAGGTGGCAAAGCATGTCGACAAAGTGCGGATTAATCCAGGACTGTATGTTTTTGAAAAACCAAAAAGCGATCGCACTGAATACACTCCTAATGAATTTGCCGAAATTGGCGCTAAAATCCGTAAAACATTAGAACCATTAGTTATTTCCTTACGTGATCAGGGCAAAGCAATGCGAATCGGGGTGAATCATGGTTCCCTTTCCGAAAGGATGTTATTTACCTATGGCGATACTCCAGAAGGGATGGTGGAGTCGGCATTGGAATTTATCAAAATCTGCGAGTCTTTAGATTTCTATAATATTGTGTTGTCCCTTAAAGCCTCTCGGGTGCCTGTGATGTTGGCAGCATATCGCCTAATGGTGCAGCGCATGAATGAATTGGGGATGGAATATCCTCTACATCTTGGCGTCACCGAAGCTGGAGATGGGGAGTATGGCAGAATTAAATCTACTGCGGGCATTGGTACCCTTTTGGCACAGGGAATTGGTGATACAATTCGCGTTTCTTTAACTGAAGCCCCTGAAAAAGAAATCCCCGTTTGCTATAGCATTCTGCAAGCTTTAGGATTGCGTAAGACTATGGTGGAGTATGTGGCATGTCCTTCCTGTGGTCGTACTCTTTTCAATCTAGAGGATGTACTCCATAATGTGCGGGAAGCAACAAAACACCTAACAGGTTTAGATATCGCCGTGATGGGTTGTATCGTTAATGGTCCAGGGGAAATGGCAGATGCCGACTATGGTTATGTCGGTAAACAACCTGGCTATATCTCTCTTTATCGTGGTCGCGAAGAGATTAAGAAAGTTCCTGAAGAACAAGGAGTAGAAGAATTAATTAATTTGATTAA
>JBCCDL010000052.1:0-15043 GCA_039030815.1 Cyanobacteria bacterium P01_A01_bin.83
ACACAGCGACAATCCTTTTGCCTCAAACGATAAAAAGTCTGTACTAACAAAGAAGACTTTCCCATCTGACGGGAATTAAATACATAACAATAGTCTCCCGCTAACAAGCGATCGTACAGTTGGCGATCTGCCGTTCTCGCCACATAGCTAACCGCATCAACCGCCAGACTTCCCCCTACCTGATACCGATAGTTGCTCATTCAAATTGATTGTATCTTCTCTCTTATTTTCAGCGATTCAGGTAATTTAAAAAAGTCTGAAAAGTCTGAAAAGTCTAAAAAGTTTGAACTGTATTTGGGAAAATATTAGTGGCGATCGCCTCAACTAAATCTACAACAGAGACATAGACAAATTTTTATAGTCATCCATACTATGATCTTCAATGCTGTCAAAATCAAGCTTGCCATTAAAAAGATTGTTTTTATAACCTTCAAAACGACCGATTAAGCGATCCATAAAAGTAGCATCATGGATTAGCTTACCGTTGGCATCAAAATACAGTTGAGTTCCCATGTGTTCATAGGAATTAATGTCATGGATCGCTTTAGCTGCCATAGTTAGTAAGCTTACACCTTGTCTGACTACCTTAGAGGGTACGCGAGGGACGATATCATTGTTGTTTACTACTCTAAAGAAACGGTGTTTAGAATCTGCATCGAAAGCTTTACACAGAACATCGTCGCCAATGCGGGGCTGTCCAAAGGTATATGCACCTGCCAAGTCGTATCTTGGTTCTTGCAGTCTTAAAGTTGCATAAGCTAGCGCAGCTAAAGCACCACCCAAACTATGACCCGTAATCCAGACAGGTTGATTGTCTGTCTGAAGTTCTTTAAGATGTTCGATTACCACCGACCAAACCGAAATGAGACTTTGAAAAAAACCGCTATGAACTTTACCAATATTCGTAACAGAAGACCAAGATTTCTGAATCGTAGCAGCATCGGTTAACCAGTCTTTTTTGTCGCTAGTTCCTCGAAATGCCATAATAATTTTTTCGTCATCACCGCCGATAAAGCCTTCTGTTCCCGTATTGCGAGACTCAAAGTATCTAATATTATCTGCCAGTTTGCTGTCTATTTTTTGGATTAATTCAGTACATTCTGAATTTGGTCGATAGATAGCTTGAGCGCAATGAGCTAAATAAGCCATGTTTGCTGCGCTAAATCCTTGAGCGTTGGGGTTGAATATTTCAGCGAGGTTGGTTGGTGAAGAATTTGATTGAATAGTCATAATCGTATTTTCTTTTTATTCAAATAGAGATAATTTGTTGAACTTTTTGGCGAGCAAATAGTAGAAAGTGACGCGAGACTTATTTCTAGTATTTTTCATCTCGTTACAGACTTCATTAATAGCCCGATCTAAATCTTTATCACTAGCAGTAAGCTGCAACTTCTTTTTTAGAAACCCTTCTCGAATGCGGTCTAACTCGGTTTTGTCGCCACACGAAACTAAGGACGCATCTCGACTACTTAAGGCAATACCCAAATGTTTGATGATTCGTGTAACTGCATCTTCACTAACATCATTGGTGTATTGTTGAATGTTGCTAACGTATTCGCCGAGCGACAATTTTTGTGTAGTCATATATATAAATAGCTGATATGTAAGATTGGTACTGCTAAAAACCCCTATCTATAAACTCTTAACTCTCTTTGGATCGAGGTTAGATGGTCGATAATCCTCTCGTTTGTGCCAACGCTCAAAAGCAGTTGGATGAATTTTGTCTTGTTCGGGTATGGAACGAATATATGTTCCTATTTTGGTAAGATCTCCTCGGATATTTCCTGTTAACTTGCCTCTAGTTAGCTTGCTAATAAATCTCGATTTTGGTTCGTTGCTATAGTCGAAAGTTGGATCGGGGTCGATTTTCTCTGATTCGGGAATTTCCGCAGGATCAAATTTTAAATCTAGACCGATCTCTTCTACCGCCTCCATCATCCATAGCAAGGCACTATCAGCCAATTTACTTTGTGGTGCTGTGCCACCGCCGACACAGCCATGGTCGCCTGGAAACCAAACCTGTTTTAGAGTTTGCGACTTGGCTTCGGGGCTTTTTTCCATTAAGGTAACGGCAAAGGCTTTGCGAGTTTCATCGATCGCCACAGCATGAATTGCATTCTCGATAATGGGACTCAGGGTGGTATCGTGGAACTTATAGCGATCGCGATTAATAAATTTATCGATGGGAAGATGGGGTAAGGCATCTGGTAAACCAAGGGAACCTACCGTATCCCAACATCCGAGTAAGATAATGGGAACTCGATCGCTATATTTAGATTCGGAATTTTGGTGACAATAATCCTGGCGAAATTGAGCTATTTTTGGGTCGTGTGCGGGAAGTTTGGCGCGGTAAAGTTCATAGGCTTCAGGAACTTTTCTAATGTGAGAACGTTTGACCAACCCGCAGTAATAGAGCATCCCTGCAAGACTTCTGACGGTATAAGCACCCCGACTAAACCCAAATAAGTAAATCTGGTCTTTGGGGGCATAATTTAAACAGAGAAAACTATAGGCATCGCGGATGTTTTTGTCGATGCCTTTACCAAAACCACCGCCTTTAATTCCTTCGAGTAGCTGTTCTCGATGTCCAGCACCCAAAAAAGTTAAATCTTCTTCGGGGGAAATGTTACTTTCTGCGCCAATCCCTTCATCGTAGTAAACAACTTGCTGGATATTGCGATCATCGTAATGTTTAATCGCTTGAGTTAGCTTGACGACGTTGGTGGGATAACCTGTTTTTAAGTCTTGCCAAGTGCCATCGCAGCAGACAACTAAACGTTTCATACTTTTGCTTGATAATTGATTTAAATGTAAAGTCTAAAAATCTTGGTAAATTTCTAATGCGATCGCCTGTTATCGCATTTCTAACTTGGTCGAGTTAGTCAGATCGAGGAAAATGAGTGCGATTCGTCTATCTTCTAATCATCAAGACGGATACCATCTGGATCGTAAATTGCAGATTGAACCAGCTTTTTTTCTGCTCTGTTTGTTGATAGGTTATGACCATCATCGGACTTGTCGTAGATTGTTTTGTCGATCGCATATACTTCCCAGCGCATCTTATCTATGGTAAATTCAGCGATCGCATAACCATTGACCGATGAGTCAAAGTGTTCGATATGAGGACTCAAAGATTTGATAGCACTAGCCGTAGTCAGTTTATGGGTAGAAACTCTATCGCTGACATCTGGGATCAGACTACCTAAAAACGAGGAGGCTGTTCCTAGTGCCGATGAAACTGCTGCCCCTACAGTTTCAGTAACAGGAGCAAAATTGATACCTAGTTTTTCTTCAATACCATCGACTACACCTTCTGCCCCTACGTAAATGTATTCAGACAAGCCTGGTGAGGTGACAGCAGGAGTCATAAATTCTACACCAGCTAACTTTTTGAAGTCTAAATTAGCATTATTTACTGTATCTTCTGCGATCTTTTGACCAGTTTCTAGAGGATTCATAATGCTAGACCCTACATCACCTAAGACATTTGCTGCCCCTGATTTAAAATCTTTTGCTCCTTCCCCCAAACTACCCATAGCTGATGACAGGTCTAGTGTCGCTCCCGACCATAATCCTTTGCCCGTATTCTTGATTGCCGAACCAAAATTACCTAAAATTTCTGACCCCGCATCACTTGCTAATGAATCAGTTTCCGTTTTGAGATAGGCAATTAAGGAAGTGTGCATATCTCCTGTCAAAACCACAAAACGACTCGTATCATCTCCATATTTTTCTGTTTCATGCTCTTTAACAGCCTGCAAAATTTCATAGCGTTCGGCTTTAAAACCGTGCCAGTCATCGATCTCTCCTATCATTTCGTTCATGGTAGATGTGGCTAAAAGTGTTTGATTTCCCCATACCTTCCATTTAGCATCTGAGTTGGTAACACCTTTAATCAGCCATTCTCTCTGATCTTTTCCAAGCATACTTGCTTGCCATTCTTTGAGTCTCATTTCTTGGCGAACACTCTTCATAACGTCAGTAATCTTGGCATTAGGATTGACTGCTTGATGTTCTTTAACTTTTGCCAAAATCTGTTGATTAATTTCCAAGTCGGGTTTATCTCTAAAACTGCGACTATCAGTTAAATAGAAGTCGATTAATGAGCCAAAACTAAAATGTCTGTATAGTTTATAGGGAGGTTCTTGTTCGGTAATTTCTTCAAGACGAGCAGGAATATATTTACTCCAGGTTAAAGTAGCATTTTTATATAGCTGCTTCATTGCTTCTTTAGCTTTAACTGAGTCTTTACCTAAGTTCTCTTGAATCGGATGCAGTGGCTCATCAACACTAACACTCATCGTGTTGTTAGCATAATCCCAGTAGCAATTATCAGCAATTTCATGATCGTCGAGGGTAATTATCCAGGTGTGATTTTCCATTGCCCTTTGTAGCGCGGGGTCGCGCCGATAGGTACGATAAACGTGATAAAAGTCTTTTAAAGAAGTAGTGCGGTCTATATTTTTATCGGGATGAAGAGTAGGATATTCATTCTCAGTTAACATCAGGTCAGTGCGAATAATCTCACCATAACCATCAGGATACCGAGGATATTCGTATACGAAGTCCCCAAGATGAACCACAAAATCAATATCTTCTTCGGCTAAGTGATAAAAGGCATTGAAATAGCCCGAACTATAGTCATTACAAGTTACTACCCCTAAGCGCAGTGGTTCTGTTAATTGCTCTTTCTCAGCAGGAAGCGTTCTACAGCGACCAATTGGGCTTGTTGCTTCGCCATAAGTAAAGCGATAGAAATAAGCTTTGTTTGACTCTAGTTTTGTATCTAGATCGATCTTAACTGTATAGTCGTTTTTTTCGATAATGTCTGAAGCTTCAACAGTACCTTGAATAAACGGATCGTCGAAACTTCTAGTTAAAGAAACCTGATACTTTAAAGGAATATCATCTTCATGAGCTTCAGGGTTAACTCTCGTCCAAAGAATTACACCCGTAGGAGTAGGATCTCCTGATGCTACAGACAGGTCGAAGACATCGATCGCTTTTGGAGCGTTAAAATCTGTAACAGGAATCTTTTTGGTACTTTCTAATATCCAGATTTGTTTAGCATTTTTGACTGTAGTCAAATAACCTGGATACTTAGTATCGGTAGCTAAAGTCTGATTGTCGTAATAAACGTTAGTTAAGTAAACTTCATCCCCATAACAAATCTTACCTGGCTCGCCTGAGGCTTTAGTAATCTTCCAACCTTGTTTGCGCTCGTCGTAACCATCATTCCAGTAATAACAGTTATGACTGTCGGGGAAAGCACCCAAAACATCGCGATCGCCTAAACGAGTTTCTAAAGAGCGAATTTTAATCTCATCGTTGTGCTGAAGTTCTCCTGTCTTGCCTTTAAGCTGTAGAGGTGTTTTACCGCTATTATCTAACTGAGGAAAAAAATAACGTCCGCTATCGGCACCAATTAAATATTGACCACTTTTGTTCTTAAGATAAAAAGTATCGCCAAATTTAACGACTGTTTGAGTCTGATTTGTGTTAACCATAATGTAAGTTATGAAAAATTTTTATTCAACTAAAAACAAATTGCCTAGGAATTTGTCTAATCAAGATTTACTTGGTACTCTGCGATCGTCTTCTTTAATTTGGAACTTAGTAGTCAAACTGAAAATTGAAGACTAAACTAAGTTTGATTAGTTTTGTTATTCACTGATCGATTCAGTTGTCCCAGGGATTTTATTTATGAACCATCGTCAAATTATTTTTAATGCCGAATTGAACGATAACCAAATAAAGATTGAGCTAGTTTGCGATAATGATGATCGAGAATTTGCAATTGAAGCTGCTAGTAAATTATTTGCATCCCTAGAAAAGGTTGGTATTGAAGTTACTCGAAAGAATTTAGAGAAAGATTGGCAAAACGAATCATAGTGTTGTGAGATATTTATTTTATGGGCAACAGGTAGCAAAATTTACTACCTACTACCTATTACCTTTAACTTCTGACTACATGCGGGCAAGCCCTTTGTGACTTGTGACTTGTGACTTCTAACTTCTGACTTCTCAACTTCCAGGTAGCTGATTTGGTTGTGCCGGAGATATTCTGTCTTGTCCTAAGGTTGCAGTCATGGGTTTAAAGCGACTGGGTTGTACGCAGGGTGCATTATCTAGGTCATCTCTTAGCTTGCCAGCGAAAGACTCAAATAGATCCGATAGTGTTTGGCGATCGCTCAAACAGCCTTGTAATGCAGTTAGTTGTTCTAACGTCCAGTTGTAAAGTTGAGTGTCTCCCTGTTCGATACGTAAATATAGCTGAGTTTCAAACTGTCCCAGACGGGAGTAGAAATTATTCACCTCGGCTTTAATTGTCTGCATATCCATAAAGAACTGCTGTTTTTTGATATCGGATAAGACGGTGGTTTTAATCGAGTCAGTGTAATTTTGATTTAGCTCGTTTTTAACAATGGAAGTGACATCATCGCGGAAGTTGAGAATTTTGTTTTCCAGTTTGACATCAATGCGATCGTCTACGTTATTTATGATGTTGTTAACTACTACTTGGACGCTATTGTCAGTTTTGTTTTCTACTGCTGTATTAATGCGTCTGTCGATGTCTGTTTGTAATTGATTGACCACCAAGTTTTTGATGTTTTGGGTTCGATCTTCGAGCTTGGAATCAACCGTAGAATTAACCCGCTTCTCTAAATCTCCCTGTAACTTCTTGGTTATCGAGTTATCGATCTCTAAAGTTTGGTCTGCCAGTTTGAGATTAACTACCGAGTCGATCCGTTTGTCTACATCTGCCTGTAGCTGCTGAATTACCAGATTCTTAATATTGGGCGTTTGGTCGGTAACTTTAAGATTGACCACCGCATCAATCCGCTTATCCATATCCGCCTGTAGCTGTTTGATTACCTGGCTATTGATCTCCTGTGCCTGGTTTTCTACTTTGACATTGACTACTGTATTAATACGTTTATCGATGTCACTCTGTAACTGTTGCACTACAAGGTTATTAATTTCTTCGGCTTGGTTATCGACTTTGAGGTTAACTACAGTACTAATACGCTTGTCAATGTCTCCCTGTATTTGTTCGACTACTTGATTCTTAATTTGAGTAGAGCGATCGCTGATTTTTAAATTCACTACTGACTCAACCCGCTTATCGATATCACTCTGTAGCTGTTGAATGACTTGGTTTTTGATTTCGGTAGTGCGATCGCTTAATTTTAGATTTACCTGTTCTTCAACGATTGAAGTCATTCTGGTATCGATCAGTTCGTTGAGACGACTATCGAAATAACTAGACCAACCCTGGAAGTTTTGGTTAAAGCTGACTTCCATCTGTTGAGTAATGGACTTCATCATAAACTCTAACCGCGCTACCTGCATCGCCAAGTCTTTAGCTTGGGTTTGATAGCCTTTAAGAATCCATTTTTCTAGACTGTCCCAGTATTGCGCTTCTTTCTTCTCATCCTGTTCGTCTTGTACCGTAACAGAAGTTTCAATTTTGGCTGCCATCTGCTGCCACATCTGTTCCATTTCGGCTTCATCAAAACGAAAGCTGAAGCTAGTGCCACTACCAACTTCAACCTGCTGGGATGTTTTGCCACTGCTGGTTGCGGTAACGCTGGTTTGAGTATCTTGAGTATTGCTGCTGCTGGAGGTAGTAACGCTAGTTCTTTCTATATTTCGACTTCCACCGCCAGAAGCTACAGTGACTCGTTCGCTATTCTGTCCACCCTCAGATGCGCTAACGCTGACTTGCTGACTGCTGCGATCGCGGAGTGGAGCCTTCGGCTCATCGCCATTTGCACTAACTGTAAGCTGCTGTTGTTGATATTTCTTGGCTATCTCCTCTGCACTTATCGACTCTATCGCGACTACAATTTGTCCTTCATTGTCTTCTTTATAGGTATCAAAGAACAAGCCCGACAGAGTGGTTTTAGTTTTAACTTCTAAGATAAATTCGTCTTTTAGACCATTTAAAGAACACCAGGTTTCGCTGGTTTCTTTTCCAGTCAGTTGAGTGACAAAAGAACCTGCCTTAATCCAAATTAATGCCCAAGGTTCTAACTTGAATTTCTTCTCATCAGACCAATAGCTGGCATTGCCTTCGCGAATTTTGACTCGATAATTACCAGGTTCTAGTTCGATAAAGTTTTGCGACCACTGCTTGAGGCTGGATAAATACTTTTCGTCGAGTACATAGGTGCTGTTTTGGCTATTAACAGTTAATTCCTGAGTTTGAGAATTGCCTTTAATGGCTAATTCAACCGAACCGCTGTGATCTCGGTTGTTTAAATTAAAGAACAAGGCGCACACGACAGCTTGTCCTTTTACATCTAGCTGTAGCTTCTGGTTGTATCCGTTTAGAGTCGTCCAGGTAGCACCCGTTTCCACACCTGTTTGCTGATTAACAAAAGTGCTGCCATCATCACCATAAATCCATAGTATGACAAACGGTTCTCCCTCAGACTCGTTCTTACTGTAGCTGTAACGTCCCTGGCTAATTTGAATCTCAAAGTTACCCTTATCTAGGGTCATCTTGCTTGCAACGTTCTCTTGCAAGGTGTTCATACCGTTAGGATCGATTACATAACAGTTGTTTTTAGGATCGATAGTTAATAGCTGCATATTTTTCTCCTCTGTAGTTTGTTCTTGGTTTGAGTTATCTGAAGTAGTTACTATTTTGGTTACTGTCGCTGGTTGGTAAACGGTCATACCTGCCCAACGACCGATAGGAGTAGTTTTAGTAACTACTTTGCCTTTGCCTGTTTTGGTATCGATGCGAAGCAGTTGCCCGTCTTTGCCCAAATTAAAGAAGTTACCCGTCACGCCATAGAGAACATTGTCGATAAATTCCATGCTGGCAAGGTCGGGAAAACCAATATTGCCAATTACCTTGACTTCACCACTATCTAGATCGCAGGTAGCTAATTGTTTTTTCTTGTCAGTGCCGATTAAAGTAATATATGCCTTACCAGAGCGATCAAAAGCAACTTCTCCACAGCCTCGCTTATCTTTACTTACCGTTACCGCAGGTTTACCTTTACCCGTTTTAAGGTTGATCGCAATTAGCTGTTTGGCAGCAGAAGCGTAAAGAGTTTCACGCTGACTGTTATACGCCAAACCGACCACATCAAAGCCAATATCCCCGATTGCGATCGCTTTCCCTGTAGCGCGATCAATCTGTACCAATGTGTTTGTCGTTTTATTTCGACGCAATCCATATAGCTGCGAACCAACACCTGCCAGATCGTAGACTTCAGTAGCGATTGAACCGACTAAATCTGCTTTACCTGTCTGAAGATTTAAAGTATAAAGCTGGCTTGCTTTTCCCGTTATAAAGTCTTGAATATACACTGTTGGGAGTTGGGTTTTGTCTGACTCGACAACAGTTTGATCGGCGCGACTACCACAAATGACTTTAGTTAAAACTTCAGCAAAGCCTGGAGAGTCTTTGGCGGTAAAAGCCCATCCACCCGTGTCGGTAGCGAGTCTAGCATACTCTGAAGCAATACCCTGTCGGTGTTTGCTCTTGGATGTTCCAAAATAAGTATGGAGGATAACTTCTGCTGCTTGTGCTTTTTGAATAGCAATATTAGCCGATTCAATATCCGCCCGTTCGGTTCTCGAACCGCCGCCGTCTAAAGCTTCATCACCCAGATAGAAGATGGCTTTGCTGGCATTATCTCGCCAGTTAAAGTGTTCGATTAGATCCTCAATAGCCCGTGCACCGTCTTCCTGCGCCCCTGCTGATTTTAACTCCCCACGCTTTCTGCTTCTTAAGGAAGTTGCAGCAATTTTACACTCTTGTATCAAATAATTCCTAACCGTTCGCTCAAACCGTGTTTCTTTCCAAGTTCCCTCTATTCCCAGCCAAGTTACTCTTAAGTTAGACGGACAGCTAGATTTAGCCGTATTAATTGCTGCTTGTGCTACTTTATTTAAATCTTGTGCTTCCTTCTTGATTGAAGGACTGGTATCGATAAGGATTATTAAATCTACATTGGGAATATTACTTGAAGATTGATCGTTCATTTGTTTTGGTTTTCTTGGTTTGAACAAAGATAAAATATTTCTAAGCATAGAAAACATAGCCATCTTCAAATAAGCTATCTCGGTATTTAACTAATAGTTGAATATTACTTAAAGCAGGATTACTCTAGTATTTGCAATCGTAATTTGTTATTTATTATAGTAGAGAATATCACAGATTTGAACAACTAAATTTGTTATTTAGTTTACCGAAGTCTATCTTAGAAATAAATTGATTTTATTATGACAAATGCTTTAATCGCGTAATTTTGACTCGCTTTTCTTTAATTTACAGCTAAATAGATTATTTTCAAATCACATTCATATTTCTTTAAATTTATAGTTTTAAGTCGTAAATAATTATGCTTTTATGACAAACTAACTTTTAAGACAAATTTACATTATGACTTTTAAATATATACTTGATACAGCATTCTACGCTGTCCGTATTGTTTATAATTTTTATTTTTTATGTTTATTAGTATGCACGATCAGTGAGGAAGCTTTAGCTGTTGGCAAATAGCAGAACAAAACCAGTGCAGCAGAAGATCTATTGAATTCAAAACTTTCTCTTCCGCATCCCTGAAGTCAAGATAAGCTGTTTGATAATCCAAACTATCTGCTAGAGCAATTACCTGATTGAGTAAAGAACTCTTACCCATCTTTTGTGGTGCTTTAATCCGCAGCAAGCAACCCGAATGAGTAATTTCCCTAAGAGCTAATTCTTCACAAGGAGGACGTTTGATGTATAGTCGAGAGTTATAGTCATTTCAAATAAAAATGAAACACTTGTCGCTGCTCAAAGACTTGTCATAGCAGGAATGCTTTGTCTCAAACTTAATTGAAATGACTATAAAAGGTACTGGTGCGCTGGGAAAACTGAAGTCGTTGGAGGTAAGCTGAGAAACCTCGGATACTTGTCGATCTTGTTCCATTGATGAATTTTGAACAAGAAGTAAAGTTGGATTTTGCTGAAATTGCTCCAACACTAAGGATAAGTTCTTTTTGGTAACTCTTTTCTGTAAGACATCAGACAGTTCTTTCCATAACCCCGAACCAATATCGCGCAGATAGCCGATAACTTAGCCAGTATTGTCTTCAATCTCTTTGTAGGACTGACCGTCCCAAGATAAAATTAACACCCTTTGCTCGATTTGAGTGAGTTGTTTTTGTAATAGCTGCTCTACAGTCTGTAAAACCTTCTCCGAATTCATCTTTGCGATCGCCAAGTAAAAAAATAAAAAGAACAAATTGATATTGTATAGTTTTATTCAGTCTCTCACGATTGAACAATCTGAGTGCGCTCGACCGCTTAAATCAGACTTTCTGACTTTTCATCAAACAATGAGCATTTTAATTGGCTAGGACTTACGCAAAAGAAAAATTTGAAAAGTCGCTTTCTCTGTCGGGCAATCTGTCCCGAATTAGCATCGGAAACTGTAACTCTCAAAGAAATAGCTGCTGCTCGTTACGCCAGACGCAAGGCACTAAATTGACAAATCAAAGAAAGAGTCTCCATTGTTGTCGCTTTAAGTTAAATAATTCTGATTATACGAGAATACGAGAGCGCGTCGTTTGCTGTCGCAACGCCGAGTAAGTTTATTGAAAATATGCTCTGCAAAATCAGCTTCGTAAAGAGCGATTGCGCTCTTGATTAAGCGTTCTACTTGAGGTCACGAACCTTCTATTTCTGCCTAGTTGCACGCCGCGTAAAAATCTTAAATCATTAACAGTTTAATTAATGTACGACAGCCCGTCTTTTGATGTGAATAATTTCTCATGATATATCTAAGGCGCTATCAATAATAGTGAGATAAGCATTTGCTCGTCACGGTCAAAAAACGTTGTCTTACTCATTATATTCGGTTACTAATTTGGGAATATTCAAAACGAAGAGTGAAGCAACAATTACATAAGGGGATTATCTTTAATCTGCTAGGATTATTAGTCTTAGTTAATGTTCCTCAGCAAGCCTATGGAGTAGAAGAGCAGGTACCACTCCCACCTGCAACCACAGTTAAACAGTGGCAGTCGCAGTTAAATAATTCTGTGGCTGAGATAACTAAAATTGAAGTACGAGAGATTCCATCATCAGGAATTGAGGTTATTTTAAATACTGACAGAGGTGAAACACTTCAAGGGATTACTTCTACAGAAAATAATAACCTGATTGTCGATATTTCTAATGCTCGACTTGAGTTACCACAATCAAGATTTGTGCGCCGAAATCCCGCTGAGGGTATCTCTCAGGTTAAAGCGATCGCCAGATCGGGAAATCGAATTAGAGTATTTATTTCTGGGGTGGAAGGGGTACCGACGGGAGCAGCAGTCACAACTGATCAAGGTTTAACTATCAGCGCCACGCCCCCCGCATCAGTGGCAGATACTACAGACCCAGATCAAATGATAAATATTGTGGTAACTGCCGAGAAAAAGCCAGAAGAGATCCAAAATGTTCCTATAAGTATCACCCCAATTACAGAACAGGAAGCTGAAGACGGAGATATTACTTCCTTTAGAGATATTGCCGAAAATACTCCTAACTTTACGACCTACACTCCTAGTCGCAACTTTGTAAACTATAGTGTCCGCGGCTTTAGTAACTTTAACTTTATCTCCCGCGATTCAGTTGCTTTTTATATCGATGATGTCCCTTACGATTTCACTAACTTTCTGGGGGTGGAAATCTTTGATATCGAACGAGTAGAGACGTCGAGGGGTGCCCAAGCCACTCTTTATGGTAGAAATGCTCAAGCAGGGGTAGTTAATATTATCACTAAGCAACCAGCCGAAGAATTTGATTTTAGTGGCAGTATTGGTTACGGTAACTTTGATAATTTTGATGTGCAGACTAGCGTTAGTACGCCGATTATTGAAGATGAATTATCGTTTCGTCTTTCAGGAAGCTATGAAACCAGAGACGGCTTTACGGACAATACTTTCTTCGATGAGGATCTTGATACCCAGTCGGGCATTACTACTAGAGGTAAACTGCTTTGGACTCCTACAGATAATCTCAGCGTAGCGTTTAATGCTTCGGTAGACGATTACAATGATGGTCCCCAACCTTTTGTCCCCCTCGACAGCGAAGATCCTTTTACTGTGGAACAGGATTTTATTGGTTTTAGTAATCTCAATACTGATACTCAATCTGTCAAAATTAATTATGAACATTCGGCATTCCGTCTCACCTCTATTTCCGCTAGACGTTTTTCCAGTTCGGATTTTCAACACGATTTTGATATTTTTACTCCTGCTACCGAAAATTTAGCTATTACATTTTCTGATATAGATTCTGAATCTATTAGTCAAGAAATTCGGTTTCAATCTCCTGAGAGTAGCGATCGGTTTCAATGGGTGGCAGGAACTTATTTTGAATTTAGAGATTTTGAGATCAACGAAAGCGGTTCTATTACTAGTGCCTTTGGCACAGAATCTACTGAAGCAGAAGTCGATGAAGATACTTTAGCTTTCTTTGGTCAAGTTAGCTACCAGCCCGTTGAAGCGTTAACCTTAACTGCGGGACTACGTTATGAAAGTTTTGACAGCAACTTAGATAAGTTAGGTACTTTGGCTGCGCCTGGATTCGATCCCATCGTCACCAGTGCTTTCGAGGATGTGGAACAAGACGATGATATTTTATTACCTCGTTTTGTAGCGCAGTATCGCTTCAACCCTAATTTAATGGTCTATGGCTCTATCGCCAGGGGCTACAAGCCAGCGGGGGTAAATTATTTTGCAACTACAGAAGAAACATTAACCTTTGACACCGAAACTTCACTTAATTACGAAATTGGCTTAAAATCTTCGTTCTTAGACAATCGCTTGCAGCTTAGTGTTGCGGCATTTATTAGTCCTGTAGAAGATTTCCAACTAATAGCATCCGATCCTGTTTCATTTGAAACTCTAGTTGCTAATAGCGATGCTGATATTGGTGGTTTTGAAGTTGAGTTAAGATCGACTCCTTTTAAAGGATTTGAGGCGATCGCTGGTTTTGGGTTTGTTGATGCTACTTTTGATGAATTTAGCGATCCTTTTGATAACGAAGAGATTGACGATAACAATCTCCCCTTTTCCCCCGATTACACCTTTAATCTGGCTTTACAATATCGTTTTCCTATGGGTCTTTTTAGCCGAGTAGAGTTGCAGGGATTTGGTACGACCTTTTTTGATAATGAAAATGAATTTCAACAAGATGCCTATGCTCTATTTAATGCTCGTATTGGTTATGAACTAGATAATTACGGCTTTTATTTCTTAGCCAACAATATTTTCGACACTGAATATCTGACAACGGCATTTAATTTTGGCTCTTTTGGGGATGTTGCCAGCTTTGGCGCACGAGCTACCTATGGCTTTCAAGTTAGGACTAAGTTTTAAAACAATCAACAATCAACAATCAACAATCAACAATCAACAATGAATAAATGGGGATTACTCGCTAGCTTATATGTGGCACAGTTTTTGCCCGTGGCTTTCTTTGGGCAAACTTTACCTGTATTCCTGCGACAACAGGGGGTTTCTCTAGAGTTAATTGGCTTGACTAGCTTACTCAGTTTGCCTTGGACGCTTAAGGTCTTGTGGTCGCCCTTGATTGATCGCTATGGCTGGACAAAATGGGGACACTATAAATTCTGGATTGTCCTGATGCAAAGCCTGATGGGAATTGCGATCGCAATTTGTGCTTTTCTCAATCTGGAAACAAATTTTGCGCTTCTACTAGCAGCGATGCTACTAGCTATTACTTTTGCGGCAACTCAAGATATTGCCACCGATGCTTTAGCAATTAACCTGCTTAAACCCTCCGAAAGAGGTTTTGGCAACAGCATTCAGGGGGCTGGCGGTTATTTGGGTTCAATTTTGGGCGGTGGGATTATTCTGATTTTATTGGACACTTGGGGCTGGAATAGAAGTTTATTAGTAATGGCATTGGGTGTGTTGTTATTAATATTTCCCGTTTTGTTTCATCGTGAAAATGTAACTAACCTCAAAACCGACTATAAACTGAGTTGGTCGGCATTAGGGGGATTTTTTAAACAGT
>JBCCDL010000053.1:0-14719 GCA_039030815.1 Cyanobacteria bacterium P01_A01_bin.83
AACGATCCCCTACACGATGAAATTTTAAATTTGTTCAATAATCCTCAATGAGAATACTATTGGATACTCATATTTTTCTCTGGTTGGTTAACGATGATAAACGTTTGCCAGATCGATACCGTCAAATCATTCATGATCTCGATAATGAAATATTTTTAAGTGTTGTTTCGATTTGGGAATGTGTCATCAAGTATCAAATAGGCAAACTAGATTTTCCCAGTTCTCCAGAAACCTATCTACCAAAAGAGAGGAGAAAACACCTAATCAAAACCTTGACTGTAGATGAAAATAGCATTGCTCAGTTGGTCAAACTTCCCCCACTCCACAAAGATCCTTTTGACCGCCTCATTATGGCTCAATCTTTACAACACAATCTAATAATTATGACCGAAGATAAGTTGATATTGGCTTATCCAGACATTCGATTATTACAAGCTTATTGATACCTTCGTACCCTATTCAGATTAAATTCCATAGTTGCGTGGCGAATCCATCCCGTAAAGCGTATCCCCCAGCTTCGTATCGGGAGCAAGTCACTTTTTGGCTATGATCGGCCTTAATGCATGAGAATTAATATTTAGTTAATGTTAGTCCTAGTGAAGATAATTAATTAGCTAAAACCCATTACTGACAGGCTATTTTAGCTATTTTAAGAATATCTTTAGCAAGTTTTGCCCCCTAAAAGTGGGCAATATACCATATGAGGTGTTAAATTCTGCGGTTAGTTGTAATAAGATCTCCAACTGATTCACTCCCAACACACAACTCTTTAAAGATGTTCAAAGTAGACGAGGCTCAGGTTTGCTTAGACCAAGCTCAACAATATTGGCAATCACAGCAGTGGCAAGAAACTATACAAGCCTGTGCTAAAGCACTAGCTTTAAACCAGGGGTTAGCTGAAGCCCACAAGCTGATGGGGGATGCCTTACAAAAGACAGATAAAGCTAAAGAAGCTATTGGCTACTATCAACAAGCCCTCAGGCTTGACCCTAATTTTGCCGAAGCCTATGCTAACTTGGGTACTCTCTACGCTCAACAACAGCAATGGCAGCGGGCTATCGACAGCTTTCAGCAGGCACTGAAGGTTAATCCTGAATTTACTGGTGTGTATCGACACTTAGTTAGATGTCAGCTACAGCTATCCGCCGCAGCCAGTCCTGAGTCTGAGCAGATATCTAAATCTCAGCAAATTTCTGAACCTGACCAGTTGCTTAATAGCTATTTACATCAGGGGCAAGCTTTAGCAGCACAAGGACACAGACAAGCTGCTCTAGAGCAATATCTCAAAGCAACTAAAATTAAACCGCAACGAATAGATATCTATCATAAGATCGTCAAACTGTGTCAAGATTTAGGGCTATGGGAAGAGGCGGCTAAGTATTGTCGGGTAATTCTCCAGCTATCTTCTACTAATTCTGGCACTTACAGTGCTAATTCCACTTCACAATCAGTTGAATTACCTAAAAGCAAGATACAGAGCTTGAATGGAGCACAGAAGCATTTTAGTTTGGGAGAACTATATCTTAAACAGCAGGATTATTCACGAGCGATCGCTCATTACCAGCAGGCGATCGCTCTACAACCAACTATGGTTCAGGCTCACCTAGCACTGGCACGTGCTTTGGCTGACTCGGGACAGCAGCAACAAGCTACTCAATATTGGCTTCAGGCGATCGCGCTACAACAGGCTGAAGTTAGTGTCGAGGAATATTTGGCGTTAGGAAAAAGCTTGGTTAGTAAAGGGGAACACCAAGCAGCAATTAACTGTTATCAAGGCTTAATCAAGCAGCAGCCGCAGCTAATAGAAGCTTATCTGGCTTTGGGGGAATTGTTGACTAGGTTGCGCCAAGGCGACCAGGCGATTTCTTGTTATCTTGATGGTCTTAAGCAGCAACAACATCCCGAGCTTTATTTTCGCTTGGGAAATCTTTATCAGGCTAAGCAGCAGTGGTCGCAGGCGGCGATCTGCTATCAAAATGCCACTAAATACGACCCTAACTACGGGGCAGCTTATCATCAGCTAGGAGAAGTCTTGTCTCATCAGGAGCAATGGTCACAGGCTATACCTCTGTATCAGCAGGCGATTAAGCTCAATCCTGATTTTTCTTGGTCGTATAATAATTTGGGTTATGCCCTAATTCAGCTAGGGCAATGGAACGATAGCATTGCTGTGTATCAGCAGGCGATTAAGCTCAATCCTGATTTTCCTTGGGCATATTACAATTTGGCAGAGGCTTACCAGCACCTAAATAGATGGGATCAGGCAATTAGTCATTATCAACAGGCAGTGGCGCTGCAACCTGATTTACCCCAAGCACAGCAAAAGATAGGGGAAGCTTTATATCGTCGCAGTCAAGCGAATCAGCAACAGGCTTTAAAGCATTTTTTGTTAGCCATAGAACAAGAGCCGCAAAATCCTGAACTCTATCATCGGGCGATCGCAATTGATAAACACAATCTTAGTCTTTATCTCAAACTGGGGGACATCTTAAGGGAGTCTGGGCAATCGGATCAGGCTCAGGCAATTTATCAAATGGGGTTACAGATCCAGCCAAAAAATGGAGAGATCTTGACTCGATTACAGGATTTGACGGGTAATGAGGTTTTACCTAGTTTGGAGGCTGCTTCAGAGGAAACTCAGTCAGAGGTTTTACTCTCGGATCATGAAATCTTGATCGGGCAATTGCAGGAGAATTTGCCCCACAGTGATACTCCTCAAGTTTCGATTATTATTCCTGTCTATAACCAGCTAGACTATACTCTGCAATGTCTTAAGGCGATCGCTTTAAATGTGGCTGAGGGGACTCAAGTAGAGATTATCTTGGTCAATGATTGTTCGACGGATCAGACTGAAGAGATTTTGACCCCCATTACGGCGATTAATTTGGTTAACAGTGAGGCGAATCAAGGTTTTATTCATTCTTGTAACCAGGGAGCATCTTTGGCGAAAGGGGAATACCTTTATTTTCTTAATAATGATACTGAGATTAAACCAAACTGTATTGAAAGCCTGATCAAGGTTTTGGTTGAGGAGGAAGTAGGTGCAGTGGGCTCTAAGTTAATCTATCCTCAAGGTAGCCTCCAGGAAGCGGGGGGCATTATCTGGCAAGATGCTTCTGGCTGGAACTATGGCAGACAGGATAATCCTTTCGACCCTAAATATAATTATTTACGTCCTGTAGACTATTGTTCAGGTGCTAGTCTTATGGTGCGAAGAGAGGTTTTTGAGCAGTTAGATGGTTTTGAGCGTGATTTTGCCCCAGCCTACTATGAAGACACTGACCTGTGTTTTGCTATCCGTCATCAGCTGGGTCTGAAGGTGATGTATCAACCCCAGTCTGAGGTGATTCACTACGAAGGAATTAGTTCGGGGACATCTACTACTAGTGGGACTAAAAGATACCAGGTAGTCAATGGGGTTAAGTTTCAGCAAAAATGGGCAACTGTTTTACTAGGGGATAATTATTTACCCAATGTCGGTATTGATAATGTGCCGTTAGCCAGCAGGCGCTATCTGGGCAAAAAAACCATCTTGGTAATTGATAGTTATGTTCCTAGCTATGACCGTGAATCAGGTTCGCGGCGCTTGTTTGAGCTACTCAAGATCTTTAAATCTCTTGATTACCACGTTATTTTTGCTGCGGATAATGGGGTTAAAGAAGAACCTTATGTTTCTTTGTTGCAAAGTCTGGAAATTGAAACCTTATATACTCAGGATGGTTATGGCACTGCGATCGAACAGCAGATAGAAGAGCGACTGCCGTTGATTGATCTGGCATGGATCTGTCGTCCTGAATTGAATGAGAAGTATGCACCTTTGATTCGTCAACAAGAGTCAATTAAGCTGATCTATGACACCATCGATCTGCATTATTTACGCCTTAAAAGAGCCTGGGAACTATCCCCAGAAAAAGACCCTGCACTGGCTTCAGAGTGGATTGATATGCAGTCGAAAGAGTTAAAGATGGCACACCAGGCTGATTTAACTATTACCGTAACGCCTATTGAACAGAAATTACTTCAACAGCAAGCGGTAGATAAGGTGGCTGTAATTCCCAACGTTCACTACTCTTATCAAGGTGATATCCCTGGTTTTGAGGAGCGTTCGGGCGTCCTCTTTATCGGCAGCTATAATCATCCTCCGAATGTAGATGCAGTCTTATGGTTATGTCAGGAAATCATGCCTTTAGTCTGGCAAACCAACCCGCGACTTCAGGTTACTTTGCTGGGCAGTAATCCCAGTGACGAGGTTTTGGCTTTGCAGAGCGATCGCATTACCGTAACAGGCTATATTGATGATGTTAGTCCTTATTTTTTAAGCCACAAGCTATCTGTGTCTCCCCTCAGATATGGTGCAGGAATGAAGGGCAAGATAGGACAAAGTTTGGAATATGCTTTACCAGTAGTTTCTACTAGTATTGGCACCGAAGGTATGAATTTAGTGACTAATCAGAATGTTTTAGAAGCTAATGACACAGCCGAGTTTGCCCGCCAAATTCTACTACTCAACTACAACGAAACCCTGTGGCATCAATTATCAAGCAATGCCCATAGTGCGATCGCACCATACACTACAGAAGTTATTAAAGGGGATTTACGCCAACTATTAGAAGATCTAACTATTGCACAGTAAATAAATAGTAGTTTTTACTTAGGTAAAAACATCATAGTTATCCGTGATTACACTTAGGTAGTATTACGAATACAGCGTTACATTTTGGCAGTTGTAGTTACCACTGTAGAAAAGTAAGTCTAACAATAACAGAGAATATTTAATTACCAGAATTATAAAGAACTTAATTAATGTCAATCAGTTAGACAATCAATTTTAAAAGCAACTATAAGTTTAGTGTGATTGACATTTTTAAATATCAAGAGACAAGTCAGAATGTTATTAACAAAAACTTTGAACTATCTAGATAAAAGCTCTGCTAAAGAAATTTTCAATAATAGTTTTTATAAAGTTCCTTCATAACATTGGCAACGGCACTATTTAAATATTCATAGACAGATTTAAGATCCTGTTTGTAAAATCAATGTTAAATAAATACAATAAACATGAAATAAGTTTGCTCCCTTATAATTTTTCAAGAATTTGCTTGAAGAACAAAAAGTATAAAATCGTCTCCCACCTCTCTCCATCTCCCTCATCTTCCCTATCTTCCCTACCTCCCTAGTCTCCACCTCACTTTGATCTTTTGTTTACAAACAGTTTCCAAGGCGACTCCCTTTAATAAAAGCTATCTAGAAAGACTAATTATGCGATCGCTACTTATGAGCCTGTTGAAATTAAAAAAACTATACAATACGCATTGCCAAGTTTGTATATTTAAACACAATTAATTTATAATGCGTTGATTTTTTTGATCCCATAATTATACGTACGCAAAAACATCTATTTCTCCGTGATTATACCCATGGCAAATACACTAATACGATGTTAGTTTAATTTACGGAAAGAACGGATTTTTGCTTTTGCAAAAGCAAATGTAAAATTGACAAGGCTTAAATTTTTAAACAGTTTAAATTTGAGTAGTAGCAAAAATTAAAGTTAATTTTCTACTAAATAAGTTTGCAGTTGAGATTTGAGCTTCGAGCTTCATTTTGTTGGCACAATACAATTACTTGAATTAGAAATCAAGCTTAGTAGTTGTTTGTTATATATTAGGTAAATAATGACATGGCACTTGTTTGCGACGAATTAAAATTCATTTATTTCTTAGCTCCTGGCACAGGATCTTCTGCACTATATCAATATTTTATCGACAACTTTAATGTTAAGAGAGTTCCCGATAGTGATGAAAATATTGTCTCTGAAGATACTACAACAGTTATCCAGTCTAAGCATTCTACATTTGAAGAACTTAAAAAGTATAATTTTCTCAATTCTGAACAACTTAATTACTTGAAAATTACAGGTACAAGAAATCCATATGACTATTTTTATGCTGAATGGTATCGGAGTCGTACCAGATTCAGTAAGCATTTAACAGATGAATCTTCTTGGATATACAACACTCCCAAAGGCAAACAAAGAATAGGAGAAATAGTTGATTCGATAATCTTAGATTTTCCTGAATGGCTAGAAAAGCGCTTGAAAGCTAAATATGAAACCAAGAAAAAAGCAATGCTTCACCCTCAATATGTCAACCATGCAGATGCTTTCGTTGGAATGGAAAATATGAATGAGGATATTCACAATATTTTACTGGATCATTGTGGCGTAGACAAAAAAATTGAGGTGCCGCGGAAAAATGTTACTAAAAGAGATCGCTGCTATTGGCAACATTATTCTTTCTCTGCCAGAAAAATGGTTGAAACTGTGTTTAAACCCTATATAAACAAATTCGATTACAGCTTTTAAAATTCAACAAATTGTCTTTAAACAGCAGTCGTATATAGATATTTTAGAGGTTTCTAGTGAGGTTTATCATAACCAACAAGCTTGGATATCTACTTTAAGAAAGCTTGATTTGTTGAAATTAGTGATTGTTCTCAGATTTAAAATTATCTGGAAAAACAAGATAAACGTAATCATTCACTAAAAAAATTTAAAAATGACCAAGAGCCAAAAAGTTGTTTATTAGATAACAGTTTGCAGCGTTTAATAAATGGTTGAGTAAATTGATAATGTTTATCACTACGAACTATCACTTATGTAAAAACAATGATCTTTTCCGTAAATATACTCAAGCATAAAGATTATCGTAATGCTAATCTTTAACAGTTGCAACTATCTATAGTTTGCTTGTAACTATGAATTAAGGTTCTCAGCAGATATATTGCTAAGATTCGTTTAGCACGTCATAAACTAGCTATTTTCCATTGCTAGACAGCAACGTAAATGGAGAAAATCATAGTTTAATGTCTGCAATTACACAATATTAATTTTGAGCAATCAAAATATTGATTAAGCCATAACTAGAAATATGCAGAACAAAGTTCAACTCAAGAATGATAATAGCTTGATGTCTGAAGCATCTGGTAGCAGCTACTCTAAGTTTATCATAGTATCACATGCTCGTTCAGGCTCGAATTTGCTACTCAATTCCCTGAACTCTCATCCCAATATAATCGCTGAACACGAAATATTTGCAGCTCATAATCGCAACATTGGAGAAGACTTTCAACCAACTCTCAATAGTTTGTTTAGGGAAAGACCTGTAAGTGCTGAGGCAGTCGGATGTAAGATTTTTTATTATCATCTTAACGATGATGAGTGGCGGCAAATGAGTCAAATTCCCGACTTAAAAGTTATTCATCTAAAGAGAAAAAATCGTTTGAGTATGATTGTGTCGATGAAAGTAGCTTTTAAGACTAGTCAGTGGGGTATAACCAAGGAATCAGAAAGAATTGACGTTAGCAAAAAGCAAATTTATTTGGATTACGATTATTTGCGTAATACTTTCAATGAGATTGAATCATGGGAAAAAAATACTCAAGAACTCTTTGGAGATTCGCAAACTAAAAACATTTTATACGAAGATTTAGTTTATCGATATAATGAATCAATAGAGGCTTTGTTTGACTTTCTTTCTGTCCCCAAAATACCCGCAGAAAAAATCAAGACTAAGCATAAGAAGCAAAATCCAGAACCTTTAAATCAGTTGATTCAAAATTATGATGAGCTAAAAGCCAAGTTTTTAGGAACTCCTTGGGAATATTATTTTGATGAATAGATTTATTCTAAGAGTTAGGTCATTACTAATAATACATATTGTTGAGTACTAGAGTACAACAATTTTGTGTAGAAATAACTGATGAATAAGATGTTATTGCCACAACATAACTTCTATGTTCGTAATCAGTATCAGTAAATAGATTGCAGTCTTATCGAGTATTTTGCACCTATCCTTAATAACTTTCAAACTTAACCAAAAGCAGTGAACGGTAAAAACATCTTAGTACTTTCGCCAACTCCTTCTCATCCTCAAGATGCTGGTAACAGAAAAAGAATCTACGCTCTGACGAAATATCTCCAAGAATTGGGCGCAACTATCTATTTTGTCTATTGCCCTCGGGAATGGGATAGAGAAATACCCAAAGATGCTTATGATGGAATGAATCAATGCTGGGATTACTTTTTTGTGGCTTATCCAGTACAAAAGGCAGTACATCAAACAAATGATGAATACTTTGATATTGATGCCTGGTGGGATGTGGGCATAGAGTTTACAATTAACTGGATTAAGCTAGCTGTAGACATTGATATGTTTGTCTGCAACTATGTCTTTTACAGTAGAGCTTTAGAATTATTCGACGAAAGTGTGATTAAAGTCATCGATACTCATGATATCGTTAGCAATCGTAATTATTTACTTGAGAAAAAGCTTGGTTATCGCGATTTTTTCTTTGCATCTCCTGATTCAGAAAAAAAAGCTTTAGATCGCGCTCATGTAGCACTTTCAATTAAAGAAGATGAATCTACTTGGTTTAAATGCTTATCTTCGACTCCTGTATTAACTATTGGTCATTTAGAATCGGAACCAGATGCAGTTGTACCACGATCAATAGACTATAGCAATCTGAAATTAGGTTTTATTGGTAGTGCCAATCCGATTAATTGTAAGAATTTGGAATCTTTTCTCGATGAATACTTTGCAATTTACGGCGAAAATAATGAGAAAATATCCTTTGTTATTGGTGGTAAGATCTGTAAGGTTTTAGATCAGCGGTTTCATAGTAAAGTAGAAATTTTGGGTCTGGTAGATAACGTATCCCAATTCTATGAACAGGTGGATATAATTGTACTGCCATTTGAGTTTAGTACTGGACTCAAAATTAAGACGGTTGAGGCTCTATCCTGGTCTAAACCCTGTATCGGAACTATTAATGCT
This sequence comes from Cyanobacteria bacterium P01_A01_bin.83, assembly GCA_039030815.1. Classification (GTDB taxonomy): domain Bacteria; phylum Cyanobacteriota; class Cyanobacteriia; order Cyanobacteriales; family Xenococcaceae; genus Waterburya. Next base: position 8,838 of record JBCCDL010000053.1, read on the forward strand.
TTTGAGGGTTTAGGAAGCGACTGTATTTACCATAGCTACAAAAGTATTAAAGCTTTAGCCCAGGGAATTGAAGTTTTAATCGAAGACTCTCAAACAACTGTAGCTAAAATTAAGCAAGACAGTAAATCTGTTTATGACAATTATTCAAACAAAGTTAAAGACTCTATCAAAAGGCTTTATCAAACTGACTGGAAAACTGTCAAAGACTTACAGCAGGTAAACTCTAATATATCAACAACATTAGAAGCAAAAGCCGAATCAAGTTCCAACCAGATCTATAATTTTAATCTAGTTAGCAACGTTGACTTTTGGAATCTTTCTAACAACGAAGAATTATGGATTGATTTCTGGATTAAAAATGTTAGGAAGCTAGGAAATATAAACGTATATCGTACTGCCAGCTTTAGCGATATAGAAAAAGATAAATTGAAACTATATAAGTTAGGTTTAGTTAACAACGTTCATTACAGAGAACTATACCAAATTATCGATTTATTCAGAATCGAGCCTGATGAAAACCAAGTATTTATTAATTTGTTTGATTTCGGCTCAATTATCTATAGTCAGTCTTGCTTTGAAGAGCTAGAAAAAATTCAGTTATCGGCAAATCATTTTCTCTGGTACTTTTTTAATAAACAGGAAGTTAATAATAATCCTCATCATGAATATATACAAGCAATTTTTCAAAGCGATCGCTCTCTTGCCAAAACTTGCTATCTATCAGATTTAAAAAGCAACCTAATTCCCAACCAAGAGGTAAGCAGACACAACATATTATTGAGCAATAATCCAATTGATATAAGTTCACGTAGCATAGTTCCTGATAGCCTTAATAAAGTCACTATCGGCACTTCATGCTTGAAAGAAGAAAGTATTACCGAGCTGAATAAACTAGTGTGGTGTTGCCGTGAATTTTTACCAAAACACTTTGAATTAGTTATTTTTTCTGATTTAGAAATAGTAAAAAATAAATATGCAGAGGTCAATTCTTTGCAAAATATGGAGCATTCGATTCAGATGCTAGATATATTTATTTGTCTTGAAACTCCTGAAAGTATTTCATTTATAATTTATCTTTGTATTTGCCATTCTGTTATGATTAACTATAAAGATCGAGGCTTTGCAGATAGATTACCATCATCAAATCTTGTGCAACCACTACACAGCTTTACTTCTATTCCAGAAGTATACAGTTCTTACCTAGAAAAATTCATGTTCACTTCAAAGCATGATCCTAATTTTGTTAAGCATGACTCTTTTGTCACGTTTATTGAGTATTGGCTAGATCAATGTCAACTTTCTAGCTCTAAGCAGTTTAACTGCTCAACTATTAACTAACCAACCTAATGAAACTAATGAATTTTTTACCTGAATCGGAAGTAATCAATCTCAAATATCAACTTGCACAACAAATTAAGGCTAGTATTAACCGAGCTGCGTCAAGTAAGAGTTCCAATACCCCATTTCTAGATAGCTGTGTGGATACTTTAATTGATGAGATGGCTGAATTGAAAATTGAGATATCTAAGTTGTCGCTAACTTTATCAGGTCTCAAAAACGAAGAAAGTATTGGCAATCAAAATACTGATAAAACTTTATCAAATCAGTCAATATCTACTTCTATAGTAGAGGATGATTTTTGCTCTTTTCCTATCAAATTAGATCCAGATTATCTGCAAAATACTGTCAATTTTCATTATCCTGAAACATCACCTAATGGGCGTGCATATATCTGGATGGGTTCGGGGAATAAAGCATCAATTGAATTTCCCATGACCCAAATATCCCCTATTAAATTGACTTTGAAGAATGTCAGGTTTATTACTGATGATATTAGACAAAGTTTACAATTATTTGTCAACGGTGAAGAATTAAAATATGAATCTTCCAAGCAAGATGAGGGCTATACAATAACTGCTTTTTGGATGCCTTTACACAACAGTGCTAAAGACAAGTACGTGATTGACATAGTTGTAGAACGTAGCATTAGCGTCCAAGAATTATATCCCCAAACTAACGATACTAGAAAATTATGCTTGGCTTTGAGTGAAATTGAAATCCAAAATAACGTAGAAGAATATGTCAACGCTTAATACGATGCCGAAAGTTGCTATCTTTATTCCTGCTTCGGCTACAGGAGGAGCAGAACACTACATTAAAAATATTCTACATCTAGTAATAGAAAATGGATATAAGCCCGTATTAGTTTTACCTAACAACGATAAAATAATTAATTTCTATAGCAGTTTAGAAGTTGATTCATTGGTAGGTGATATTGCTTGGACTGGAGGAGAAGAAGACCTAACTATAGGTAGTAACTATTTAAGTAAACTCTCTCGGCAGTATCGTGAAGCAACCAGAATTTTAGAGTTGCTTAAACCAGATTCTGTATTTATAAATTTACCATGGGTCGATTTTGGCTTAGGGATCTCTATAGCCTGTCATGATCTACAACTTCCTAGTATCAACTTAATCCATCTTTGCCCATGGCGAGTTAGCTTAAATGATTTAACCAGACAAATCTTTCAAGATTTGGCAGCATCAAATTCTCGCTTTTTCACGGTATCAAACGATAATCGAATTCAGCTATCACTTTCTACGGGCATCAAGCAAAATCTAATTCAGGTATTTTATAATTCGCGGGAAGTTGACAATGAATATGCTCAATGTAGTTCTAAGCAATATAATCTACATCGCTTAGAATTGTTGAGTGAATTAGATTTACCACTCAACTCATATATTTCAATTTCAGTAGGGCGTTTTTCTCATCAAAAAAACTTTTCCGATATTCTTACCTCTTTTTCTGCTGTACATGAGAGATTACCCAACTACTATCATCTATTTCTGGGAGAAGGAGAATTAAAAGAATATTATCAGCAGACAGCAGATGATTTGGGAATCTCAGATAAAATCAAATTTTTAGGATACCGACAGGATGTCAAGCGATTTTTAGCTTTAAGCGATTTATTTATCTCTAATAGTATCTATGAAGGTTTAGCACTGAGTATTTTAGAAGCAGCTCAGTTTTCATGTCCCATAATAGCAGCAAATTCATCCTCAGCTAAAGAAATAATCCCTGATTCAGACTATGGATTACTATACAATCCAGGACAATATTATTTGCTAGAAAAGCTAATTGAATTTGCTTATTTTAATCCTAGCAAAATGAAGCAAAAAGCTAAAAATCTAAAGTCACGATGTCAAGAAAATTTTTCCTTGGCAAAGTTTTCGGCGGATTTAAGTAATATTTTACAGGCTTCAATGGATAGCCAAGCTGAAGCTAAATACTCTCCAATTTCAGTTATATATGATCAATCAAGTAAAATGCTTAAACCCAAGCAAAATTTGCCTGATACCAGCTACCAATATTACGGATTACCCAAATCAATAATTAAAGAAAATAATTCTCTACCTTTTCCTTGGCAAAAGTATAACGAAGAATTTTTGGCTGAAAATCATCAAAAGTATTTACACTGTTTAAATAAGATAGCGAAACAGCTAAGTCATCTAAAAGTTATCTTATGCTTTGGTGCATTTAACCCTAATTTTTTTCGTAGTTACTATCTAAAAAATGAGTACTTATTGATCATCATTTCTAGCCCCACTAGCGATTCTCCCCATTCGGCGGCAAGCACGACCCATACCAGCAAAGCTGAGAGCCTTACCTTTAGTATTCAATATGTAGACCATACTTATTGGGGTCAAGAAATAGAACCAGACTGCATCGCAAAATTTACTACTTTTGAAACGAGCAGTAACTGTGATGCTTGGTTACCAGAACTTGATAGAAATCCTAATTATGAACATTGCTATACATCCAGACATTTGATAGAGTCTAACTTTAAAATATCCAATACCACATCAAATTTCGATAGTTTAAGTCTCAATTTAAAGCTAATAAATGATGTTTTCCAACCCAGTGGATACTATATGTTAGGAAACAACGAACATGGGCATAATTTAGAATTAAAAGTATTAAACAAAGTTGCATAATTAGCTGGAGGTAATCCTACTACTCCCCTTTCTTGGTGCGCATTCGCGATTAGGATGGAACATCCGCAGGGTCGCACCGCTTTCCCGAACCAAACCGAAGTGGATCTCACCAATACGAGAAAGGCTATGTTGACTAATTTAATTTTAATAAAATGCAAACCACAGAAACTCTCACTAAACATCAAGAACAAACTATTGTCAATGATTCTTCATCTTTGAGATCTCAAGCAAAACTAAAAATAGCACTAGTTGGCGGCAGCAATTCAGCCATGCGCAGTGGCTATAGTAAATATTTACAAGAATATTTAAGGGAGCAAACTGACAAAAACATTGAACTTTCCTATTTTGCTGTTGGCGGAGTAACTAATCTTTTCGGTTCAATTCAGGGTTACAGGTATCAAATTGCTAAAAATCATGACATTATTTTCTTTGAATACTGCATAAATGATCGTAAAGCAATTGGCGATCAAAAATCTACCCCAAGAATGGCTGGAATGGCGCTCGAAGGATTTATTAGGCATGCACAGTCTCTTAATCCTAACTGTATCATTATTATTCTAATATTTGGTACAAATCAATCAAAATACTATAACAATGGCTGTCATGTATCTGCTACCTATGAATATGTAGCTAGACGCTACGATATTCCAGTAATAAATATAACCGAAATCTTGCTCAAACAACAAGATATTAATTTTATTAAAAAACTATATGATGATGAAGACCACGCACATTATGCTCGTCCTAAAGGTACAAAGATAGTTGCCAAGTTTATTTCACAGCAAATTTATCAACGCAATTTGCTAAATTCTTTGCCAACGAGCAAGAAAAAATATAGAATGTACAATGGAAACCTACAGAACTTAAAGTTTTATAGCAATTTTGATGTTCAAATAAATCAAAATGCTCTTGAAAAATCTATTTTTAAGAACTCTCTTTTTGAAGAAGAAATATACACATTAAACCGAAACTCTTATTTAAGATTTAATTTTAAAGGAAGGTTATTAGGAATAGTATTAAAGTCAGATTGGTATGATGGCTTGTTCAAAATTAAATTAGGTGATCATGAGTTAGTTACTAGCTCCTTTTCCAAACATCTTAAAAATAAAGAAGCACACAATATCAATTTGCTAAGTTTACCATTTAAGAAATCTATGGCATGCAGAGACTTTAAAGAGCTATCAATTTCCATTTGCAAAGAAAACATAAAAAACTATGAATTAGATTATGCAAAAACAAAACCAATGGTTTCACCAGAGCAATGGAAATTGAGCATTATAGGAATTGCATATACTGGAGAAATTAAGCCAATTACTTCCAATATTACCTAGTTTTATTAAAGGTTTAACGAGTTTACCCAGAGCGATCGCTTTTTGCTTCTATCATACTTTCATTGACCAAAGCTTAAAAATTTAGCTTCAATTGCAAATAATGATTATCTGTAGTCGTGGAGGGCACTTGATGTCCTGAATCAGCTTGAGATTCTCCAGTCCAAAATAGAGAATTTCCTGGTCTTTGTCGGTCTATATTTAACCAATGAGCAAATACCTGTTCTCGCTGATCATCTGGAGCAACAATTTGATAAACTCTAACTCTTTTTTGGTTGCAGCTTTCATAACGCAGACATTTGATTTTGCAACCAATTTTGCCTAGTAAGCGACTAACAACAGTAATTGGACTATAATTTTTGGCAATCCCCACATTGAGAATGGTTTTAATTTCTCGGCGGTTGCTGCGGGCGATCGCTGCTAGGGACTGCAAATCATCGTCTGTATTGCGTAATTCTCGACAAATATCTTGTAACAAAATTGGAATTCCCAATATTTCTAGGGAACCGACAATCGCACCCAACTGAGAACTATTAAAATCAGGTAGAAACAAACTACCAT